>JAEOTV010000046.1 GCA_016839635.1 Promethearchaeota archaeon
AAGCTGTTTCTTGTTTATTGATTGTTTAGAAGTAGCTCCTGTTGGAAATCTATGCTAATAGTTCAATGCCTCCTTAATATCAATTATATTCATCCTCATCATATTAACCAAGTAATAATGCTACAAAAGTTGGATTCTTTTTATTTCACTGTAATGACTACATTTCCCTTTTTGTGTCCTTTATCTATATAACGATGAGCCTCAACAATTTGTTCTAGCGTATATGTTCTATCAATGACTGGTTTTAGTTTTCTTGCCTCAATAAGTTCTTTAAGAAAAATTAAATCTTCATTCTTAATTTTTGCAAGGCCATTATTATTAAGAAAAATTCCAGTTTTCTTTAAAATCTCTTTACAACGTGAACGCGAAGTCTTCATTACTGCATCATAAATAACATCATAGGTTTCACCGCTCTTGGTAAAATCATCTTTAGTATAATCAATTACTTTATCAGCTCCTAGAGATTTCACCAATTCTAAATTCGAGGTACTACATACCCCGGTGATCTCTGCTCCATAGTATTTAGCTAACTGTACTGCATATGTTCCTAAACTTCCTGAAGCTCCATTGATTAGAACTTTTCGCCCTCTCTTTATATTTGCTTTTTGAATATTTTTTAGCGCTGTAAGTCCTCCAGCTGGAACAGCAGCTGCTTTCTCATAACTCAAATTTGATGGTTTTATTGCTACTAATCCCTTTTTTTCTGCTTTTCCTTTTTCGGGTTTTTCAGGAAGACATCTGTACTCAGCATAACCACCAAAACCAAAACCAGTTAATGCAAAAACCTTATCTCCCTTCATAAATTGTGTTACATCTTTTCCTATTGATTCTATTTCTCCAGCTAATTCCATCCCTAATATTGGTACTTTTCTTGGCCTTAAAAGACCAAACATTAGTCTTACTAAAAATGGGTCAGACCTTCGTACTCTACCGTCTCCTACATGGGCTGTTGTTGCGTGAATCTTTATAAGGACTTCATTATCTTTTGGAACGGGTTTTTTGACCTCTTTGAGTTGAAGAACTTCAGGTGGACCATATTTTTTAAATACAATTGCTTTCATATTTATTCCATTCTACTTTTAAGAGTTCATTTAAACTTATTTTGTATTTGTTTTGGAAGATCCTGAAGCGATTGCAGATAGATTAAATCCTTTAAATATAAGCCATACTGCAAATACCATTTCTTGTACAGCTATTGGAAGAAATAGAATTTCAACCAGACTAATGCTTAAAGGCTGTATCAAATAATATACGAAAATCAATGCCCCTCCAACAAAACCCCATACTGATAACCATCTTGGAACAAGTTTTGATTTATATAATACAAAATTTAAAACGAGGGCAGATAGGGTAAAAAAGAGTCCAAATCCAAGCAAATAAGCCCAATCTCCTGCTGCAAGTAATAAAGTGCCTAATGTTTGATAATATGAAGCATCTGGAGCTCCTGCTTGTACAAATTCCTTACTTAATGTCAATAGTGTTAGTATTGTTACTACATTTACAGAAAAGAATATACCCTCACCAATTCTAGCACCAACATAACCAAGAGCCAAAATTTCATTCTGTTTTTTTAAGATTGGATATATTGCGATTGCAATACTAGCAACTGCAACCGCCATAATTAAAAAGAGGATTACTCCAATTATAATTTGATTTTCATTTGCATAAGCATTATTAAGATAATCTGGATCGCTTATTCCACCAACTACATCTGTTATAGATCCTAAAAAAATTCCACTTAATATAGGTGAAGTAGTTGCAATTATGAATAATAAACCTACAATTATTGCAATTTTTCTATTTTTTTCCATTATCTTCATCCTTCCAGGGATAATTGGAATTATTGATCTTTAATAAAGATGTTCATTTATTTAACAGCTATTAATCATGCTAATTATAAATATTATATTAACCAAGAAATAATGATACAAATGTAAAATTTTATAAAAATCTAATTAAATGTTTTAAATATCTACTTTTGTTTAAAATGAATAATATTATTTTGCTTCGATCAAGTTATTGGGTAGCAGCTATTGCTGATTTTATCATAGCT
>JAEOTV010000073.1 GCA_016839635.1 Promethearchaeota archaeon
AGAAAAATCCAACTAGATGAGATAGGGATTAAAATGAGGAAGATCCAAATATATTTACTTAAATTCTTTCTTAAGGAAATTGCTAATTTCAGCATTTTTTTGAGACTAATCGCATTCGATTAAATTCTTCTTATACCTATTTACCTAAGGAATTATATAGAAATTCTAAGTATATAATATTTTCCACAAATTAGTCATTTCTAAATTCATTATGATCTGGTATAGACTGATGTCCTAATTGAATTTTACATCAAGTTTTTTTAGATTTTTCAACAGAAAATCTTTATTTACTTGAACAACATTTATATAAAATATGTCTAATTCACAAAGAAAATATATTCTAGCAATAGATCATGGGACTGGTGGTCCAAAGACAGCAATAGTATCCACAGAAGGTGAAGTCCTTGATTGGGCATTTCAAGAAGTACCTTTATATGCATATAAGGGGGGTGCTGTAGAACAAGATCCAGATGATTGGTGGAATGCTATAATTAAGACCTCTCAAAAAGTAATTGAGAGTGGACGAGTCTCGGTCGATGATATAGTAGGAGTATGTAATACAAGCCAATGGAGTGGAACTGTTGCACTCGATAAGGAGGGGAACCATTTAAAAAATTCCATTATATGGATGGATACTCGAGGCGCGCCGTATATTGAAAAATTTAACAAGGGATTACTTAAAGTTTCTGGTTATAACATACTTAAAATGCTAAAACTCTTAAAACGAGCTGCAGGTGGTCCCGGATTTCATGGAAAAGACCCAATTTCTCATATCTTATTCTTAAAAAATGAGTTTCCCGATATATATGATAACACATACATGTTTTTAGAGCCACAAGATTATATAAATCTGAAATTAACAGGTAAATTCGCTGCTTCAATACCCTCAATAGCACTTCATTGGATTACTGATATTAGAGACCTTAGTAATGCAAAATTATCTAAAAAACTAACAAAGATGTTTAAAGTTGATATCAACAAATTTCCTTCAGATTTGAAAAACTCAACTGATATCTTAGGTCCAATTAAGAATGAAGTTGCAGATGAAATTGGTATAAATAGAGGAACAAAAGTGGTTATGGGTGCTCCTGATGTTCCATCAGCTAATATCGGATCTGGAGCAGTTCAAGATTATGAGACTCATATTTATATTGGCACTTCTGATTGGATTGGTTGTCATATCCCGTTCAAAAAAGTTGATATCTTCCATAACATGGCAAGTTTACCATCGGCTATTCCAGGGAGATACATTTTAGCTAATGAACAAGAAATAGCGGGTGGAGCCTTATCCTTTCTTAGAGATAAAATTCTTTATCATAAAGATGAGCTTTTAAAAGAAGAAGCCCTACCTGATGTCTACAAAATTTTCGATAGAATTGTAGAGACTGTTCCTGCTGGATCAAATAATCTTATTTTTACACCGTGGTTGATTGGTGAGAGAGCTCCAATAGATGATTCTACAATTAGAGGAGGATTATATAATCTCTCATTGGAAATGTCCCGAGAACATTTAATAAGAGCAATATTTGAAGGCGTTGCATATAACATAAAATGGCTATTTATTTTTGTAGAGAAATTTATACAAAAAAAGAAATTAAAATCAACTCCGGGTATGACGAAAAAGGATATTGTTATTCCAGAGATTAATATTATTGGTGGTGGTGCTCAAAGTAATGTCTGGTGTCAAATCTTTGCTGATGTTCTAGATAGAAAAGTAAAGCAGATAATGGATCCAATCCAAGCAAACGCTCGAGGAGCTGCGTTTATTGCTTCAGTGGGTTTGGGATACCTTAAATGGGATGAAATCCAAAGATGTTGTGAGATATCTAATATTTTTACACCTAATCCAGAAAATCGAGGGATTTATGATAAGCTCTTTAAAGAATATTTAAATATCTATAAAATTATGGGAAAAACCTACAGAAATTTGAATAAATAAAATTTTTTGACATATACTTTTTATTTCTTTTCTTAATCCTGAATTTTCTTTGCTATTTCAGGAGAAACTCGTCTATGGACAAATTCTTTTATACAACTAACATACTCCTTCGTTATTGTTGATGTAAGTGCAATTTCTTTTAATTTTTTAACTAAATCCTTTTTAGAGATCTTTTTTGCAGGTTTTATGATTATCTTCGTTTTATCTACATCTTCTAAAAACTTAGAAATATAAAATGCTAAATATTTTATTTGTTCATTAGGATTTTCATTTTTTAACGCAGTAGCAATAAAACCTTTTTCAAGATCTAAGCCTGTTTGCCAAGGCATTTGAATTATGTGTTTCTGGAAATTCATAAGGAAGGCTTTTTTTCTTTGATTCTTAACCAATGCATAGAAATAGGTTGCAGTAGGAAAAACATAATCATTATATTCAATGTGTTTTAAAACTCTATTGTTTTTATACATTTCCGGAACAATATCATCAAGAAAATTATTTACCTCATCCATATTCATTTCAGAATCTTTTTTTATTATTACATATGGTTGATAATTAAACAATTTTGCATGAATTAACCCTGCAAAACACCTAAATCCAAGCATTTCAATAAATTTCATTAAGCCTAAAGCCTTATCTCCTTCAAGACGAGCTTGTTCTTTTGGTTTTGTAGCATCAACGGATGATATTGATAAGTCAACAGTTTGGTATCCAAGTATCCTTCCTTTAATATCTAATAATACCACAAATACATGATCTGGACAAACTGCCCCTTGTGGAACCTGAATTTTTACATGACCAAATTTTTTTTCTGTAAATAGAGTTTCAGGAATAGTTATAGTTTTTTCTGAACCACAACTTGGACATGCTATATTAATATACCTACATTGTACTTGCATTATGTATACCCCACAAGGAATTAAAATAACAAAAAAATCGTATGCAAAACATAAAAGTTTATAAATATAAACTTATCCCAAATTAAAAGATGAGAGTGATATCCGTAAAATATAAGAAATAAATTCAAAACAAAATTACATCATTTCTCCTTGTCTAAATGAATAAAAAAAAGATAGAGATAATAATTTTTATCTATTTTCTTCCTTTTCGTGATGAATCATCAAAACTATTCCTAATACAAGCATAGCAGAATCATCATCTAACTCGGGAGCCATTTTTATTCCATATGTTCCTTTGATTAGACTCTTAAATAGTTTTTTATGAATTTCGGCGACAACCTTATTATCTTTTAATATCTTGAACTTTAAGGTCAATATATTTCCTTTCATTGTAAAAACTTTATTTTCATTTGGATCCTCAAACCAGTAACTTGGTTTAACAGCAACAGAAATTGGAAGTAGTATTAATAAATTCAATAAGGGATTTAAAATCCCTCTAATAAGGATTAATAAAATCTATAATATCAAGAAAGATAAAATTTTTGTAGCTATAATTGAAACTACAGATGGATATATATTTTCTGCTACATTTGCAGAATATAGAAATTCAGGGAAGGAAAAAAGCATAGAATTAACTGAATTAATAAATGGGAATATTTTAAAAGGTTTTTAATAAAAAAAATAAAAATTAATTAAAACAATTTTACTGTTTGAATTTATATCTCTAACCTTTAATTTCCTTTCCTTGTTCCATTTTGGTTAAATCTTTTTCTTGAAGCTCCCGTCTCTGAACTTTACCCGTCATACTAACTGGCATTTTCCGAACAAATTCTATATATTTAGGACTTTTCCACTTAGCCATATTTTCTCTTGCCCATTCCTTTAATTGATCACTTGCTATATCACGATCAGCTTTGAATCCCTTTTTTAGCGTTACCCATGCTTTCACAGCCTCACCGGTCAGTTCATCAGGTATACCTGCAACTGCAACCTCATCAATCATTTCATGATGACCAAGCAATTCTTCTACTTCTTTTGGAAAGACTGAATGACCAGATACTTTAATTAAAGATTTCTTACGATCTCGTATCTCAACCCATCCATGCTCATCCATAAATCCAATATCGCCAGTCAGTAACCATCGTTTCCCACCCCAATTTTTCAAATTATCTTCTTGTTCTTTCTGTTTACCTAGATATCCTAGCATTATATGTGGTCCCGTACAACATATTTCTCCTGTATTATCTATTCCAAAACCGCCTTTTTCTTTAGTTCCATCACATACAGGCCCTGCCTCGAAATTGTTTGAATCAAATATGGCCCAATCAGCACCAGGTATAGGTAATCCTAGTTTTCCAGTCTTTGTAGGCCCCCAAAATGGTGCAATACTCTGCATAGGAGATGTTTCAGTTAAACCATAACCAGAACGTATTGGACAGAAGATCTCTTCAAATGGTATTCTTACATAATCGTGTAATGGACCTGCTCCTTGAGTGGCATACTTTAATTTTTTCCAAAAGTCATACTTTTGTTTAAAATTCTCTACACCCATATCCTGTACAAAATCTGTTAACCTTTTAAATAACATTTCTACTCCCGTATACATTATTCCCTCAGGAGCTTCAATTTTATTTATTGCTTCACATAGAACATCGTCTGAAGGGGGTTTTGGAAATAATAACATGACCATTCCTAAACCAAGTGCGGCATTCATGACACATGTCATACCAAAACTATGAAAAAAAGGAATTGAGCCAATAGTTATCATTCCTGGAGAAAGTTTTGTCCAATCTTTAGCCATATTTAAATTAGCACTTAAATTTGCATGTGAAAGCATCGCAACTTTAGGTAAACCTGTAGTTCCCCCTGTCATAAGATATATTGCTGGATCTGTCCATGGATCTATGCTAGTTTCAATTTCTTCAGGTTCTGTCTCTTTTATAATTTTATCCATCCAAAATACTTTATAATGCTCAGTTTCATCTGGTATTTTGTCTCTAGCACTTGGAATGCCCAATTTTTCAATCGTAGCCTCGTCAGCAGTCATAAAATCTACAAAATTTGAGGGAATTACGAATTTTATATCGCTTTTGGGTAAAACATCTTTTGTAAGGATATATAGCATATCCATCATAACAAATACTTTTGCTTTAGTCATATTTAAAGAATGCAAAAGCTCCATCGGTCTATAAGTAGGATTAATACCTTGGGTAATAGCACCAATATACTGACATCCCATATAAGCGACTACAAAATTGATGGAGTTCGGTAAATCAACAGCAACTACATCACCTTTTCTTATTCCTAGTTTTTCATATAAAAATGTTCCAAATCTTCTTGCATAGTCAAACAATTTACTTAATTTCACTCTCTCTATATATGGCCCATAGACAAAGACACATACTTCACTATCCCGAGTCCCAAATAAGTCCGCAGCCATCTGAAAATAGTCCCACATTGGTAATATCTCGACATTTTCAACATCTTTTAATTGTTTTGGCATACCTTCAGGCCAATAACCACCTTCCTCTGGAGGAGTAAACCATACTTTATTCTCATCAACTAAAAATTCTGGATCATTTATACTCGGCATATTTTAATCTCTTTTCTTATTTAAACATGTTATTTTTGTAAAATTTGAGTAAAAATCTCATTAATTATATTATGATTGATTTGATATTATATAATAATTTAACTCAACTCGTTTATAAGAACTAATTTTGTATAAAAAAAGAAGTTAAAAATTTTTTGTATTTAGGAAATTTGAGTTCTTTTTTTAATTGTCTTTCTTCTTTTATAGAAATAGTAAACATTAATAGCAATTAAAATCCCCACAACAGTCCATTGAAGTGGAGGAAAATCTGTCAATAGAGATACACCAAGAAATGTTAGTAGTAAATTAGAAGTAATTTCTTTAAAGAATTCACCTCTTTCTAATGTTTCCTCAAGTCTTTCTTGTATAATTCTATCAGTATTGATATCCTGCTGATATTCTTCAATTAATTTTCTAAGATCCCTGTCTTCTTTCATATAGTTTAAAGCTTTAGCTGGATTAATAACCCAATCTTCTAGAATTGACAAAGAGATAAAAGATTTAGTTTGAAATTCATGAGCTTCTGTAATAAAGTCATTATAAGACTTTAGATCAAAATCTTGCCCTTTATCTCCATTTACAATCATAGAATACTTTCCAAAAATTATCTTTCCTTCAAAGTTTGCAGGAAAATCATAGATCATTCTTAGGGAATTAGTAAATTTAGTCGAATAAAAAATTCCTTGTTTGCTAGATCTAAAGATTAAGACAACTGGAAAAAAGTCTGAACTTTTCGGAAAAAAGATCCGTAATATCTCTGAATATCGAAAATTAAGTTTAATCAATTCATGTAGAATTTTCCTTCCAATTTGAACAACTTTATAAATAACCTTATCAGTTTCGTAATTTGAGGTTTTACAGTGTAAAATTAGTTTATCCTCGTCAAAACATCCTTCAAGTTTATCTTTATAAATGTTAAAGCGTTGGGTTCTTTCAAATTTCTTCTCCACATACATTTTAAACCCTGAGAATTTTGCAGAGGGATAGCAACTCATAAGAAAATGATGAGTGCTAATTCCCATACCAGGTATTTTAAACACAAGATATATATCTTCTGAACCATTAGGGATATTATAAGATTGCCAGTTAAAATCTATCGGAGTTTTTTTGGAGCGACTCATCTTTTTATTTTCATCAATAAAGTATACATGAGAGCCTTCTGAAATTGAAAAATTAATTTTTTTATCAAAACGCAATTTCTTTAATTTATTTCCAATCTTTGGGATTTCAGCGAATATTTCATTTGATAACAGATTAAATTTTAGATCATAATCCTTAAATCCCGATTCCACTAGTAAATTAGTTAGAGTTAATTTAGAATCAACTTTGCCTTTTGACAATATCTTTAGAATACTTTGTTCTAATAGATCCTTTTCTTTTATTTCTTCAACTTCCTCCTCTTCTTCAAACTCTTCTTCTACAATATACTTATTTTTGGGTACTTTTTCACTCATTTAAGTCAACCTACTATTGTTTGAAATAATTAATTTTAATATTTCAAATTTTAAATTATTATATACTTTTTTAGACATAAGGATCATGAAATTTAAAAACAAACTCAAAGAAAGCTTAAAAGATTTTTTGAATCAGGAAGAACTCTCACTTCTTCCTCGTGGCTTCCAAACTTTGGGAAACATAATAATCCTAAAATTGAATGAGAAATTATTTAGCAAAGAACACCAAATTGCTCGAGTATACTTAGATTTATTACCAAAAGTAAGATCGATTTATGTAAACCGAGGAAAAATAATGGGAGCTTTTAGAGAACCAGAAAAAATTGAACTTATAGAAGGGGTAGATAATCCTATTGTTGAGCATAAAGAGCATGAAGTGAGATATAAATTCGATATAACTAAAATTATGTTTAGTAAAGGTAATATTAATGAAAGAAGATATCTTGCAACACTCGTAAAAAGTGGAGAAATTATTGTTGATATGTTTGCTGGAATTGGATATTTTTCATTACCAATTGCAAAACATTCTTCAGTAAAAACAATATATTGTATTGAGCTTAATCCTGAATCATATGATTTTTTAGTTGAAAATATTAGAATAAATCATCTAGTAGACAAAATAATACCAATAAAAGGAAATTGTAAGACTGAGGTGTTAAATCTTAGTGAATCCGGAATTAGAGCTGATAGAGTAATCATGGGGGTTTTCCCTGCTCCTAAAGATTACATTAAAGAAGCATTATCTTTAATAAAAGATAAAGGAACGATGTTTCATTATGAAGGGGTGGTAGAAAAAGATAATTTTAATACATTATTTAATGAATTTAACGGAATAGCTTTAAGGGAAGGTTATAATTGTGAATTATTATCACATAGAATTGTAAAAAGCTATGGTCCTCATTTGTTTCACACTGTTTTAGATCTTTTTGTACTAAAAATTTAGATAATTTTATTTATACCATAGAAGAAATATATCTTATATAGAACTCAGAAGAGTGAACCAATTTTTATTTAATAACATATTTAATGAGTATGAAGAAAATTGAATGGAAAAGTTACTATTGCTTTAGATTATAGCCATAACAATATTTTAACCTTAGAATCATCCAGTTTCAATGAATTTACACAATTTTTATTCACATCTGGATATCAAATAGGCAAAATAGAATCAGGTTTTAACTCTGTTAAGGAGCTGCAGAAATATAATATCATTATTCTTTCAACACCAAAAAATACAAAATTACAGCCAAATGAGCTTGAAACCCTTGAAAATTATGTAAAAAAAGGAGGAAGTCTGTTAATTGTTAGCTCAACGGGAGGAGATTACACGAATAGCACTAATTTAAATGAACTGACTAGAAAATTCGGATTCGAGTTTGTTTCAGATGAGATACAAGACTCTGTTAATTATATTAATCTTCAAAAAAGACCAATATTAAATACATTCAAACCTCATGTAATAACTGAAAATTTAAAAAAAGTGGTGTTTTCAAGTTCCTGTTCAACTCAAATCTTAGATTTTATTGAAGATGAGAAGAATGTAAAAATTGATTGGTTATTACGGGCTGGATTAAACTGTTGGCGTAAACGCTATGATGGAGAATATTGGATTGAAGAAGATAGCCCCAAAATTCCATTATTGGTTGTTGGAGAATATTATAAAGGCAAAGTTGTTGGATTTGGTAATTTTAGTATATTTTCATCTCTTGCTCGTGAGTATGGCTTCTCCGCTTTTGATAATGATATTTTGATAGCTAATATTCTGAATTTTTTAATAGGGAGCTTAGATTCAGAAGGAAAACCCTTGACCATCGAATTAAATTTGGATTTATATTATTGGGCAGAAGATATTGTTAAACAGGAAAAATGGGGTAATATTTCCGATCTCATTAATGTTAGTTTAAAATATTTCAAGGATAATTATGATGGGATTATTGAGGAAATTAAAAAATTAAGGCTAGAACGATTAGAAAAACGAAAAGCGTATGAAAAAACTATAAAGGAAGCAGAAAAAGAAGAAAATGTTGAGGATAAAGTCTTAGAAAAAGTTCCCGTTGATGCTAGAAAGAGAGAAGATCTTGAAGATATTATGAATGCTTTAGAGGATATTACAGGAGAGAAGTATGAAATTTCTATAGATTTAGAAGAAGAAGGTATTGAGGAATATAATGAAATTGATTTACCGAAATATACAAATCAAGATATAATTGAATTTGAACACGGATTTCCGAAGAAAGCAATATGGAAAGGCAAAGCTACATTAGCTTTTAAAGAATGGTTAGAAAAGAAGTATAAAACTTAACAATAAAATAGAAATTTAATCTGTTCTTTTACTATTTAATTGGTATTTTTTCTAATTATGAATAGATTTATTTTTGTTTTAGGCTCAAACTGGAAACTCTCAATAGCGGAATTAGATAATTATCTCCAATATTCCTCAAATAAAGGGAATATTTTAGACTATTCTGCTAATGTGGCCGTAGTTGAATTCGATGAATTACATCAAGACAAACATTACATTAATAAGCTCATGGAAATCCAATTTATCTTAGGGGGATGCCAGAAGATTGCACAAATTTATGATTTCATTGATATCAATACAATTCAAGATGCTTTTCCAGTTCAAATTAGTAAATATAGATATGCTGAAAAATCAAGAAAAAAAATCCTAGATATTATTGATAACATTATTATTGGGAAAAATGGAATATTTCCGAAACCTTACGAAAGCATGTTTTATGCTGTATCAATTTATCCTACTCTTTATGATGATAAATACTACTCTGAAGTTATAGTTAAACATCTTTTGCCTTTTCTAAATAAAGAAATTATGAAAATTCTTAGACAGAAGGGAGCCGAAAAAGCATTATATTATCAATATCCAGAAAAATATATCAAATCAGGTAACTTGAATCCAATATTTCCTCATCATGTAATTCGGTTTGAACTTCTTAAAGAAAATAGAGCTGAAATAATTTTTAGCTTTACAGACGAAGGTTTATATATTGCACGAACATTTACCGTGGATGACCCCAATTTTAAAAAGAAGATTGATGAGGAAAGACCGTATAAAGAATTTAAAAGTGCGATTTCTCCTAAGCTGGCATTAATTTTGTTAAATTTTTTGAATTTATATGAGAATAGAGCAAATAATAAAATTTTGGATCCATTTGTTGGAAATGGAACAATCGCTTTATTTGCTATTTTACAGGATTTTCAATTTTACGGATCAGATGTTGACCATCAGAAAGTAAATAATACTATTCGTAATGTTCATTGGTTATTAGACTTATTAGAAGAAGAAATTCCTCCATTTACTCGGCAAAGAATTTTAAAATATGATGCGAGAAATTTATCTAACGTTTTTAACCCATTTTTTTTTGATGGTATATGTACTGAACCAGAATTAGGTTCATTCTATACTAAAAAGCCTTATTATATTCAAGTTAAAGAATTAATAAACGAAGAATTAGAACCATTGTATGATGAGTTCTTTAGAGAAGCCTATAAAATTCTAAAACCTAAAACTAGAATTTGTTTTATTTCCCCAATTATCAGTACAGTAGATGGAAATGATATTCACGTAAATATCGAGAAAATTGCTTCTAAGAATAACTTTAGAATTATCCCAATGTTAAACCTCAATAGGATTCCCAATAAATCTAATCAGAAACTTAAGTTTCATAAACAACATACTAACAATATTATCGATGCTAAGAAAGGACAAATAGTAAAAAGGAAGTTAAATGTCTTTGAAAAAATTGAAGAAAAATGAGTTATAAAGAGATTTTAAATAAAATTGAGACGCAACTGGAAGGAGAAGCTCATTTAAATGAATTAGCAAATAAGAAGCAAGATCCCTTCAAAATTCTGATATCAACAATATTATCTGCACGTACTAGAGATGCTAATACAAGATTATCTACTGAAAAACTATTCGCGAAATATAACAATCCAAAATTAATCGCTGAAGCTAATATCGAAGAAATTGAACATTTTATAAAATCCTCAGGTTTTTATAAGGTTAAAGCAGCAAGAATAAAAGAAGTATCACAAATATTATTAGATGAGTACGAAGGAAAAGTTCCAAAAGATTTTGATAAGTTGATAGCCCTCCCAGGTGTTGGAGCCAAGACAGCGAATTGTGTACTAGTATATGCATTTAAAATCCCCGCAATCCCTGTTGACACTCATGTACATAGAATTTCAAATAGATTGGACTGGGTAAAGACTAAAAAACCTCTACAAACTGAGCAGACTTTAAAGAAAACTGTCCCAAAGGAACTATGGTTAATAATAAACAGGCTTTTTGTGAGATTCGGTCAACAAGTTTGTTTGCCAATTCGTCCTAAATGTGATATATGTGTAATTAAGGATATTTGCCCAAAAGATTTTAGCATGGAATTAGCAAATAAATTAAAAAAGAAAAAATAATCCTGTGCTATTATGAATTCTTCAAAAGAAAATCAATAGTCGAATTTGATTTTTCTTTTACGCATATAGAATAAATAACCAAAAAAAATTCCACCTAATAACCCAAATAAATGAGCCCAATAATTAATACCTGGTGAAAAAGAGGTTATGATGAAAAACCCTACATAGAATAGTGCCAGAAATAACAGCGGACGATAATCGATAGCTACAATTACAAAAGCAACCCCTATTAATCCAAAGATAGCCCCTGAAGCACCTAAGCTAATTATATCTATATCTACAATTGGAATCAGTAATAATGAAAACAAACTCCCAATTAAGCCGGAGACAAAATAAATAATCAAGTATTCCAATTTAGTTATCTTGCTATTTGTTTCAACTGTAGCGCCAAAGAGGAGTAAAGCAATCATATTAGAAAAAAGATGTATAGGATCTGCATGAACAAAAATTGAGGTTATTAACCTCCAGATTTCATAATTTTCAATGATTCTTCTGTTATCTTGTACAAGAGCTAGAAGTATCTCTGGTGGAGCAAAATTAGTGAAGATAAAAAGAAAAATATTAACGAAAATTAGAGTTAATGTTATTTTTGCATCTTTTAAATTCTCAACGTCTAGGATCATCATATGGAAAGAGACCAATTTAAACAGTTAAAAAAAATTATAACAAAGTATAATAATTTGTTTTTATATTATTTTTTTAGCATAAAAAGTTGATATAATTTTGGACAGAAACGAAAGACTTCATGAAAAATTAAAATTAAAGAAAAAACATCTCGTAGATTCTTTAGTTTTAAATGATATTTTAAAAGATAAGCGTTTAGCTAAAGCTTTTATGGAAGTTCCACTAGAAAAGTTTATCCCTGAAAAATTCTTTAGTATTGTTAAACTTTATGAAGATGTACCAAACCTATTTTATTATGATGAACAAAATCCTAATAATTATAGAACTATTTCTGCGCCTCATATGATATCAATAATGCTTCAAGGGCTTTCTTTAACTGATGATGATGATCTATTAATATTGGGGGCAAAAAGTGGATATATAGCAGCCCTAGCTCATAAATTAGCCCCCAACGGAGAAATAATTATTCTTGAGGCTAATTCTGAAATTGCCAAACTAAGTTCTAATAACCTTAAGAAGTTAAAAATAGACGATAATATCTCTATTGTAGTTAAAAACCCTTTACAAGGGATGCCAGAATTAAGTCCTTGGCAAAAAATTTTAGTAACTGGAGCAATTGAACAATCAAGAATAAACCCCCTACTAATCCAACTTGATGAAAATGGAGGAGTTTTATTTGCTCCTATTGGACAAGAATTTATCCAAATATATACTCAGATTTTAAGGCAAAACGATGAATTCTACGGGAAAAAGCAATTACAAGTAAAATTTTCACCATTAATTACAAAGGTAGAGTTGGATGAATTAGAATTATTAACTGATTTTGATGAATCTGAAATTTTAAAAGAATCAAATATGAAACATGAAGCTTTAGTTAACACATCAAATAAAGTTAATATTAAATATACTTCAGATATCCTCGATGAACTAGATCCAGAATCAAGTATTAAAATTGAATCAATTGATAAACAACAAAAAGAGTTAGTATTATCATATTTAATGGGTATTGAATTAATTCTCAAAAACTTAAAGAAAGAAGAAAAAATTGAACAATGCTTCAATTACATCGAAGGTATTGAAATTAAGCTCGACGATTTGAAGAAATATAAGAAATTATTCCAAATTAAGATAAAAAAAATGCAAAATATATTAAATCAACTAAGGTCGTATGCTATTGTGAGAAAAGAATTAGATAAAAGCAGCTTATCTGGTTCAGAGATTATAGATAAAAAAATAGAGATTATTAATAAACAAATAGACCAGATAAACATGTTCTTAGAAATCCTTAAAGAGGATATAAGCCATATTAAGACATTATATTAGACAACCAATACTTTTTTCAATCTTCTTTTTTAACGCTCAGGAAAATTTAAAACCGCTTCTAATTAAAATTTAGAAAGCCTACATAAACAATTATAACCATAATAATAATTAAGAGAAGATTTAATGGTGTTGGTATTATCCTATTTGGTGTTTTTGTTTTGTAGCTTTCATAGGTTTTGCCAAATTTAGGGATCAAGATTAATTTTTCTTCCATTAAAGCATGGATTTCTAAAACAATGAAAATTAAAGCACTAATTATCAAAGAAATGAGTGAATCCGAGATTATTGCAATCCCTAAAAAAATTATTCCCCATGCTGAATATATTGGGTGTCTTATTAATTTAAAGATTCCTTTTGTAATTAGGTTAGAGCTAATCTCATCCATTGATTTAACTCTATAAACTTTTTTTGCTCTCTTTGCAAAAATTATACCCAATATAATAAGTACAATACCAAATAAAACAAAAAAAATCCAATATTGATCAAAATAACTAAAATTAGTAGGGAAATACAATCTTAAAAAACTTGAATTGATAATTGGTATTGGTATTAAAGATAATGACCAAATAATAGGAAATAATTTATAAAATAGTTTATTTATTTTTTTTTCTTTGTTATTTACTTTAAGAAATAGTACCCAATAAACGGCAAGATTAGATAAAAAAATAACTAAAAGTATAATCGTTATTAAAAGCATAATATCAATTAATACAAGTTTAAACTAATTTTAATCAATATCGATTCTAATTTATAATTCAAGATAATTTAGTTCACTATTAGATAAAATAGTTCTTATTAAAATCAATTAAATTTATTTCTTAATTTAATAATATTAAATAAAACGTAAGGTAATTATAATGGAAGAAGAAGAAGAAAATTTAACTAAACAAGAACAAGAATTATTTTACGAAGTGTTGTTTAAAAGGATAATGGATATCATGAAAAACCCCAAAATGGATTTAGATCCTTTTAGTGAAATGGCAAATAGATTATCAGTATTAGCAGGGATTTTCAGTTTTAGAGCTATGGTTTCTCTAATTCCTGAATTAGTTGCATTTGCTATGAGGTACGGAATGGAAATCGAAAAAGCATATGAAGAAGAACAGTTTAATTTAGATGAGGACATACAAGGTTTTGAAGAAGAGGGAGGAAAAAAGAAGCGTATCTCCCGAATTCAAGAAGACGTCGATAAGCTAAATATATATTTATAACTCTTAGCTCCTATTTAATCTTTTTTTATGTTTTATTATACAAGATTGCTAAAAAAGAGAAAAAAAATAAAAAAGTCTTTAAATTAAATTTAAAAAATCTTAGGCATATTTACTTTTAAATTCCTTTAATTTATTCATTACTTCATCATATAATGAACCAACAATAATTTTATCTCCAAGAGCTTTTAAATCCTTAGAATATGCTAGAATTTGATGAAGAACTGGTCCTGGTGGCAGTTGGTCTCTTCTTCTCTCTAGAATATCTCCAAAAGCTTGGGCAGTTGGGGCACGATCAATAGCTTTGTACAATTCAATGAATAAATCATGAATCTTCCCGGCTTGAGAGTCTGCTACATGAGCTTTTGGTGATTCTGTGCCTGTTGGAGGGGCTGATGATGAGCTTGATGATTCTCCCGCACCTCTTCCTTCAACAATTATAACTGGTTCAGATCGAGGATAATCACCTGATCCAGAACAGTTATAATTAATACTCACAGAAGCACCCCCACTTATCTCACCAACCTTTACATGCAATTCTGATAGATCTCCTATTTGTACTACTTCATGAGTAGCACCAGCGGGAGGTGTAAATTCAGTTAAACTAAAACCAGTAGGAATGATATCTTTAACTAATACATTTTCTAATTCGACATCTCCTTTATTTTGGACTCTTACTCCAATACTAAACTCACCTTCGCTAACACCAGGCTTGATGCTTTTAAGGGTTTTGAGTTTTCGTTTAACATACCTAACTTTTAATTCTGGTTCCTCATCAGGAGATCTTATAAATGATTTACCTTCTACAGGACTATTAATATCAATTTTTACTGGAGTTGTATACTTAGTTTCAGTAGGAGGTCGAGGATTTCTTGCTAAAAGGGGGTAAGAAATTACCATTTGTTTTCCTGGAAGAAATTCATTAGAGAGATTAAATAACTCAACAAATATTTGGTGTTTGTGAGCAAAATCTTGATCGCTAGGATCAATTAGTATTTTTTGAACAAATTCTTCTCTTGAACTGATATCAATATCAGCTAATAAGATTTTTATCTCCTTAACTAATGGCGGAATAAAATCAGGAGGGAGCTCATCTGATAGGAAAAATTTATCAATTGGAGAGGAACCATCGTTTATGATAGTATTTGTGATTGTCATATCAGTATTAGCATATGCGTCAACTTCAGGTGGATTTATAGCTTTATCAATTGTTGCGCTTAAAACTTCATAAATAGTAGATTCTTTTACAATTTCCCCTATTACTCTTGGAATCACTACAAATAATGGTGTAAATCCAATTTCAGAACTTAATTCGGGTACATCCTTAGCTTCAACTTGAAAATCATAATCCCAAGATTCATCAGGATTCAACACTCGATCTGGTGTTTGAGAAGCAACAACCTCACTACCCGTAGTAATCTTTTGAGTTACTTTTATATCTTCGAGTTTTACTTGGAAACCAGATTCATTAATAAACTCGACATTACAATCCCACATACCAGGTTGAGAACCCTCGTCTCTGTCAATTCCACTCATCGAATCTGTTAAACCCCTGACTTCAGGATCCATCATTGTTAATTTATAGTTATTTATTACATAATGAACATTCAAGACTCCAAGCTCTTGAGCGGATAAATCTTTTATATTCACTGTAAAGAAGATCTCAAGTTCTGCTTTATTCTCCGCATCTAAAGATGTTAATTCCCAAGCTAGTACTCGTTTCCCATCTTCTTCTTTTAAAATAGCATCACCATGACTAGGATTCCGCATTTCAATTTCTTGAATAAACACGGGTATTTCTCTTTTTACCTTTATATCTAAGACAGGTAAGTTTAATGGATTTGTTAAAATGAGTTTTAAACTACATTTGTTATCTTTTTTATATAGAAACGTATTGTTTAATTTTCCAGAATCAGATTTATCTGTATCAAAGATTTCTTCAACTTTTAAAGAAGAATTTTTTAGATCATTTATTTGATATTCTTTAGTAAATTCCTGAACAGGATTTAATGTCCCAACCGTGAGTTCTTTTGATTCGAGTGAAGTATTTACATTTTCTTTAACATTACATACTAAATTCCATAATCTGCTTCTTTGTGTTGGGTTTTTTACAACTAGAGTTCCATTACCTGATATTTCTTTAAGATTTTGTGAACCATCGAGAACAATATGTTCACAATCGGTTACGTCTATAATTACAAGGTTTTCTGACATTCGATACTCTTCTCATATAAGTATTGTTTAGATATAGAAAAAATTTTATACAAAATTTGTTATCAAAATAATAAAGTTGATCTTTTTATACTTTAACTTTTCATTAAAAAACCTCTTTACAATTAAATATCATAATTAAACTAAGAAAAAATATTATGGTCATCGACAAATTCTGGAGTGTTGTTAAAAAATTCAATAATTTAATGAAATCGGCAATTGAAGGACCAAATTGTTTGGAGATATGTAAGGGAGATTGTTGTTCAATCAGGATTGATGTTCCAAAAGTATTAGCAGAAGAATATATAAAAAAAGGTTATGCAAACAAAAATGATTTTATTAGAGGAGATATTTTTAGTTTTAAATTAAGATTCGATGAGAAGAAAGGAAAGTGCTTCTTATTTGATAAATCTATTAATGGATGTCTTGTCCATGACTCGCAGATTAAAGTTCCACAATGTTGGATTTATCCTACGAATTTTTCTAATCCTCAAAATAAAGCTATAAGCTGCAAAAGGGCTAATGGGTGGAAGATACTTGATCCCTATAAAACAAAAAAAGCTGAAAAATTGCTTAAGTACTACATTTTTCTTTGCCAACTTGAAGCCATGAAAGAAGCTAGAGCAATACAATATCGATTAAATGATACTTTGTGTAAGAATAATTTATTAAATCTATTAAAACAAACGACTCCGAGTCACTTAGCTGGTTTTAAAGATACATGGGATTGTATTACAATTTTATCTGCTCAAGGTGTATCATTACAAATAAAAAAGATTTGTAAGAAATATAATGAAAAATGTGAGTATCTTGAACTGAATTTTTTGGATTGTAGAAATATATGTGTTAAAGTTGCTAATGGATTATTAGATTTTTTACAACAAAATTTGTTTAAGTATGTACAAAAAAATGGTCCTGACAATGATGGGGAATATCCTTTTATTAAATTATTTGAATTTAGTGGAAATAAGAGTTAATAAAATTTAATCTATTGAATTATTTTTTGTCGTTTATCTTACTTCTTTCTAAAAAGATATGTTATGTCTATAATATAGTTATTTAAATATTATTTAGATCCATATAGAAATAATATATACATAACATTTCCATAAATTGTGTGTATTCATGTCGTTAGGAGAGAAAGAATTAATTGAATTAGCCAAAAATGTTTTTTCTGAGAAGTATGATTTTGCTGAGGGACCTGTACAATATAAAGGTAAATCGGGTAAATCTTGGACTTTTGATGCCGTTGTGAAAAATAAACTTAATACATTTGGTGTTTTTGTTCGAGATTGGAAAAGAGAAATCTCAATTACTCAATTGAGGCAATTACATAAAGCTTGTATTGACACTAATATTGAAGGTGGAATTATGGTTTGTAATGTTATTACTGATTTTTCCCGAGAGTATAGCTCACAATTTGGGATTCAATTACTCTCAAGGGGTCACCTTATTTCAACTTTACGTAGAAGAAGATTTCAAAACGACTTTTAACACTATTAATTCCTCTACATCTTTATAGTTTAAATTCTCTAATTTGTATAGGGATTTTAGACAAATTTGATTGCTAAATTAAAAGTTTATAAATCAATAAGATAAAATAATTAATATAGTATAATAAGAAATTCAAAGGATTATAATTTGATATTTATATATCAATTTAGTAAAGAATTAGGAGATTTTGAAGAATTAGAAGTTAAGGAAAATGTTCCTTTGTTTGAATTATTAGATTCAAATAAAATTCTGCTTTTTGTAGATAACCACGAAAGCAAGGTATGGATTTGGGTAGGAGCAAATACAAATCCTAGAATGAAATTTATTTCTGTACAAGCAGCACCTAATATAAGGGATAAACATGATATTTCTTTTACAATTACTTCTGTAGATGAAGGTGAAGAAACTGCTATGTTTAAAATATTAGTGGGTCTTGTATAAATTAATGTAGCTAATTTTTTAATATCTTTAGATAAATTTGCAGAGATATTTAATATAAAACTTATCATATGAACCATTATTTAAGTTTACTAATATTAATATAAAAAGTGGAAAGAATATTATTTTCTTTAACAAAGATACATACATTGAGCAAAATTAAATCAATATAAGAGTAATGTGTAAAATTGAATCAGAAGAAAGATAATCCAGAAGAGGAGTATATATTTGAGTTCTACGATGAGGACTACGCTGAATCGTTAGATGAATTACCAGTTATTATAGAGGACTATAATGAAATATCGTTTGAAGAGGATTTAAATGAGGAACAATTGAAAATCATTAATAATATTAAAGGTCCAATATTAATTATCGCTGGTGCTGGAAGTGGTAAAACAAGAACAATTACTTATTCAGTTGCAAAACTATTATTATCTGGAGTTAAACCGCGTGAAATCATGCTTGTAACATTCACAAATAAGGCTGCTAACGAAATGATCAAACGTGTTGAAACTCTTTTGGGAAAACGACCAAAAGGGATTTGGGGCGGAACATTTCACTCCATTGCAAATCGCTTTATTCGAAGATATGCTAAAATACTAGGCTTAAAAGCAAACTATACAATAATGGATGAAACTGACGCAAGAAGTTTAATGAAACTATCAATTGAGAAAGCAAATGTTAAAGAAATCCAAGAAAGATTTCCAAATTCGAGGATGACAAAAGCTATCTTGTCGTTTTCCATAAATTGCAACAAATCAGTTCGAGATGTTATCCTATGGAAATATTCTCAATTTGATAATCAGGATATCATTAAAAAATTAGGAGAAGTCTTCAAGATTTATCGAGAAAAAAAAGCTCAAGATAATCTAGTAGATTTTGATGATTTACTTATTTATTGGAATCAGTTATTGGATGAGAGAGCCGTAGCTCAACTAATTGCAAAGAATATAAAATATGTTCTAGTCGATGAATACCAAGATACTAACCATATACAAGATGAAATTATAAATAAAATTGTTAAACAAAATCCAGAACAAAATGTCATAGCAGTTGGTGATGATGCTCAAAGTATCTATGCATTTAGAGGTGCTAATTTTGAAAATATTATCAATTTTGAAAAGAGATATAAAAACTGTAAGAGGTATACAATAACTTACAATTATAGAAGCATACCTGAGATTTTAAAGCTAGCAAATAATTCCATAGAGCATAATGAAAAGCAATTTAAAAAATCTATGCATACCACCCGCCCTAAAGGGCTTTTACCATTTCAAATAAATTTAGGTGATGATGTGGATCAGGCAAGATTTATCGCAAACCAGATTCTAAAATTACGTTCAGATGGATTTGATTTAGATGAAATGGCTATATTGATTAGAGCAGCATCCCATTCACTAAGAATTGAGCTTGACTTAAGAGCAAAGAACATACCATATGAAGTCCGGGCAGGAGTTGCTTTTTTTGAGAGAGCACATATTAAAGATATTTTAGCTCATTTAAGAATAATTGAGAATCCCTATGACGAAGTTTCATGGTCCAGAATATTTTCAATCATCCAAGGTATTGGAACATCATCTGGTTCAAAGATTTTTGAAGTGATTTCTAGAATAGAACATCCAATTGATGCTTTAATTAATAAGATGTTTTATGCTGAAAAATTAAAAGGATCTCGTATATCTAAGGAGGGAATAAAAAACTTAATTTCATATGTAAAAAAACTAATTGATTTTACACCAGAAGATAATCCATCAGAAGTTATCCAAGATTTAACAAAAGTTCTTGAAGATCATTTAAAATCAAAATTTGATAATTGGCAAGAACGTATGGATGATTTAAAACAACTAAGCATTTATGCGCAGAATTTTCCTACTACTCGAAAATTCTTAGAAAATTTAAGTCTAAATCTATCTAATTTAGAATCCAGAACAGTTCATGCTGGAGAGGATACAGATGAAGAGAAACCATTAATATTGTCTACTATACATAGAGCAAAAGGACTTGAATGGCGTGTAGTATTTATTCCTATGTTATGCGAGGATTCATTCCCTTCAGGCAGAAGTATAGGTGACCAAGACGCTTTTGAGGAAGAACGCAGAGTATTTTATGTTGCGATAACAAGAGCAAAAGACCAGCTATATCTTTTATCTCCTTCAATAAAAAATACATATCGAGGGCCTCAAATAGTTAGGGCTTCTCAATTTGTTTCAGAACTAAATCCTAAGGTATATAGGAAGTCTTCAGTCCAATATAAATCTGAAAAAAAAAAAGGGAAAATTGATAAAAAAGATTTATTTAAATCAGCAATAGATCTTTTGTAGACTACTAAACTTATTAAGTCTTTTAGTTTTATTTATGGCTACACATATTAAATTCAAAAACCTCTAAAACAAATGTAAGTTTCCATTAATACATTTTTTTATTTATTAAAATTAAATAATAATATTTATCAATAAGATTAAAGATAAAAATGATAATTAGAATAAATTCTCTGGAAAGTACAATAGAGATTTTTTATGAAAAATATATCCATCTTCATGGATTTATTAAACTCGAAGCCGAAAGTAATGAAAACAATTATTTTATTATTATTCAAATATTAAATGAACAAACCATTGCGGATTATGTCTTAACAAGGCAAAAATTAAAGAACGTCAAAATTACTAAATATATTACAGCGGAATTAGAGACAGAATTACAATACGTAATTCAAGGACGCCCAATCATATGTACAGAAATCAATAAGAAAACAAAGCAAAAAATTGACCATGTTATTAATGTCTTTTTCATTATAGAAGATTTAATGGAAAAGGAAGTATTAAAACCTCATTCAATGAAAATATCAGAAAATCAAGATGATAGATCTGAATATCTAAAAAAAATTTTCACTCCTGAAGGAATATTTATGGGAAAATTGGCTTCAGAATCAAAAGTTAATGTTTTTTTTCCATTTAAATATCTTATGTATCATTTTTTCATTGCTGGAGCAACAGGGATGGGGAAATCAAATTTAAATCAAGTTTTTATTGATGGATTGCTTCAACATAATGCGAATGTTATTCTTAATAACAGTGGGACGAAGATTTCTATGTTAGCAATAGATATGCATGATGAATACGCCCTGGGATGCATTAATTATGGTGTAAATCATATTTGCAAGGCGTCTCAATATAATAGAAAATTGTTCGGAAAGTGGTTTTATCTTTATCCAAATAAAGGGATTCCTCCTGCAGAAATTAAAAGTATGGCAGAACCATGCATTATTAATTATCAAGAAATTAAACCGGAAGATCTTTTCGCAACTGGATCATTTAATGATTTACAAGCAGGAGCTATATTTTCAGCTTATAGAAATGATCAAGATAATTACATTCAAAAATTATTAGCTGGTGAGAAACCTCCAGGAGGTCATGATGATAAAACTATGGCGGCCATAAGAAGAAGAATGCACTGGTTGGAATATTCGGATATGTTTAAATCTAACACAATTAGTAAATTACCGAAAATTGTGAAAAAGTTAGAGAAAGGGGGAGTCATTATTTTTAATTGTTCTATGATTTCTGATTTAGAGCAATTCTTATTTAATAGTGTTTTAGCAAGAACATTATTTGATATAAGAAAGTCTCTTAAGTCTTCCACAGATTTGCTCACATTGGAAAAGAAATTAGAGCAAACATTACCTCGTAATTTTTACGATAATTATAAAGCTAATATACAGAAAATTTATGTGAAAACAGGTACATCTATTAAGGATCCTAATGATATGCCAATAATTATTTTCACAATCGAGGAAGCCCCTAGTATACTGAGACCTGAGATGATGAAATATAGTAACGTCTTTAAAGATATATCACGTCAAGGAAGAAAATTCAATTTAGGTTTAGAAGTTATATCACAACAATATTCTCCAATCGATGATACAATATTATCCAATATGAATACAGTAATTAATTTACCTTTAAGATCTGACACTGAAAAAGCGGTAGCTGCTAAAACCTTAGGTGGAGGAATTCAATATAGCGATCTTGAATCATTAACAGGAACTAGAGGGATTGCGTTAATATCTGGAATATGGCTTACTAACTTTCAAAAACTAAGAATTCCATTGTATGATGATTATTTTACGAATGTTTCAAAAAAATTCTATGAAGAATTCGCAAGAAAGTTTGCATCTCAAGGAAATAACCCTCCTCCTACAGGGTTACCTTAGTATTATTGTATAATGAGAAAGGTGTAATAAAAATTTCGTTCGATTTTGAATTAATATCACTGGAAAAATCTTTTGAAGAAAGACCTGAAAGATCAATAGATGAAGAAGTTAAAAAGTTCAAAGAATATATTCAAGAGAGAAGAGTGAAATGGACAGAGGAGGAAAAAATTGAATTAGAAACAGATAAATTCGACAATGATGAAAGTCTAAAAAATACTAATTCCATCTTTATAGAAATGCCTCACCACATAATTAAAGATGAATTAACCAATTATATTGATGAGAGATATAAGATCATTGGTTTTGATGAGAGTTCAAATGCCCTCAGTGGCACATACGCTAAATTGGCATCTTTTAAGTTTGGAGAATGCCAAATCATGTTTAAGAATGGCAAGTACCATATAGAAAAAATCATGTACAAACCAATTAGTACATATATCGAAGATAATGAACATAAACTCATAATTTATCAAACTGTAATAGAGAATTTTATAAAAACTATAAAAAGAGATTTTTATATAAAGAATTTAAAGAATAAAGTAGACAAATTAGTTGATTGGTATAATTCAACATATAAACAAAAAATAGAACAGCATATTAACGCACATGACTTCTATTATCCAACCTTAGGACATGTAATAGATAGAATAAGAACGGCTGATGAAATTTTAAAATCTTTAGTTAGAATTAAAGATGAAAGTAATTGGGGAAAAAATAAAAATGTAGTTTTTCTTGGTGATGGAATACAAATGTTTCGTCAACATATATTTCCTCCTAGTGCTTTTACTGAATTCTTCTATAGATTTATTGAGACTTTTGATATAAAATATTATAGTTTTTCAAAAACTTGTCGCTTAAGAGATGCCCAAGGGAATTTTATATTACCTATCTGGGCAGAGATCTTAAATGATAGAAATTTCTTAGTTGAATTACCTGATCTCTCAATCTATACTAAAAGTAGAGCATATATAACAAAACTCCAACAAAATAGCTCGGCTCTTAGGTTTGATGTTTGTGACTATTTAGATACAAAGGATGCCATTCATGCTTTAAAAAATTTAATTCCATATTCTCCAAGGGGATATCCTTTGAGTTTAAGTGGTGCACATGAAGCTAGCACATTGCTAGTGTCAGAATATAATAAATTAGAAAGTGCGTTCTTAGAGCTTCAATACAATAAAAAAACTAAAACATATGCACAAGAATGGAGGAAAAAGGTTTTAGGTGAATAATTTCTTTAATACTTATAATATGTTTTTAAAGGGAGGAATATAATATGGTTAAAATTATCCAAATGGCAGATACTCATTTAGGATATCGCCCTAGAAGAGGAACTATAAATAAATGGGCAATTGATAATTATTCAAGACCATTTGAACAAGAAATTTATAATACATTTCTTAATGTAATTACTGATATTTCTAATATCAAAGATATTGATTTCTTTGTACACTGTGGGGATATCTTTCACCACCCGTCAAAATATAGCTCCTATCCCCCTTCCGAACCAGCAAGAAGAGTTTTAATAAGGGGTTTACAAATCTTTTTTGAAAATACAAATAATCAAGTTCCATTTATATATGTTGAAGGAAATCATGGGATATTCAGAGGTTATGAATATACTCCATTTGAATCACATATTAATAAAGATCAATATCCAAATCTATATTATATTAAAGAAAGAGATTTGTTAGAAGCAATTAAATCTAATAAACCTTTATCAATTGAGTTTTCCGACAAGAAAGTAAGATTTTATTTATTTCCCTATTTTGAGTTTAAAAGTTTCGAAATCTATGAAACTGCATATGATAAATGGATACAAAATCAACAACCTAAAGATCATGATTTTATTAATATTGCTATAGCTCATGGTTCTGTAGGTGATGAGACATTACATAGTAAGATTAATTCTAATGATTTTAATTATGATTATGTAGCTTTAGGACATGAGCATGGTTTTAAACGTGTTTCAGGAAACCATTACTATTCAGGATGTCTATTACCCATGAATTTTAAAGAAAAACTTGAAAACCAAGCCTATTTAATTGTTGATATCAATGATAAAACAAGAGATTTAAATATTGATATAAAGTTTACTGATAAATTACTCAATAGGTCTTTTGAATTGATTCAACATGAAACCAATCCAAAAGAATCAACTTCAGATTTAGAAACGTGGATACAAAATGAATTGGAAAAATACATAACTAAAGATGGTTTTAATCCAGAAACGTCTGCTAGATTAAAATTTAATTTTTATGGTGAAATGACTTCTGAAAAAACTTGGCAAATTAATGAATTGATGTTAAAGATAAGAAGAAATTGTTTTTCTCAGTCTGAAAAGTTTAATATTTTGCAATTGATTTGGAAAATTTCGGATATATCAGACACTTTTGAGAATGATATAAGTGCAGGAATAATCCAAGATTATATACTT
This sequence comes from Promethearchaeota archaeon, assembly GCA_016839635.1. Next base: position 25,262 of record JAEOTV010000073.1, read on the forward strand.
GAGAAACCAGATGATGAATTTAAAGCATTTGTTCTAGAGAAATTGAGTGAAGACAGAACACATTATGATATAGATAAATTAACGGAATTTGGGATGAATGCAATAAAGAAGGCTCTTCAAATAATGGAGAAAGAAAAAGAGGTTTAAATTCTTATGCATATAACAAAACTTACATTTAAAAACTTCATGGGCTACAAGAATTTGAACATACCTAAAAAAAATGGTGAATTACCTGAAGGATTAATTTTAATAAGTGGTAAAAATTCTTACGGAAAATCTACTATTCTTGAAGGAATTCTATTTGCTTTTTTTGGTCCTAAAGTTTTCAGACGACGAAATGCTGCTTCATTTATAACATATGGTGCCCAAGAAAAAGCAGAGATTTATGTATATTTCATTCTTGATAAAAAAAAATACTATATTTATCGAAAATGGGGAAGAACAGGGAGTATTACCACAAAATTATTTGAATGGAACAATAATAAGAAGTTATATCGTGAAGCAAAGAACTATAATGTTGAAGAATTTTTTGAGATTTCTTCTGAACAAGCTATGAGTACTGTTTTTGTAAGGCAGGGTGAAGTGGAAGAAATTGCCAATAAAAAAGGAGCAGAACTACGAGAGATGATTATTGATTTATTTAGATTAAATATAATAGAAACTGCTCTTTCTTTTTTAGATACTAAATTTAAAGGACAAAAATATGAAAAAGAAAAGCTGGAGAAATCTAGAGTACCGATTGAAAGAATTAAAAAAGATATTGAACGTAATGAAAAAGAGAACATTCAATTTAAAAAAGAAATAACAGATAAAGAAATAACAATAGAAAACTTATCTAAAGAACAAAAGAGTTTTCCTTCAAATGAACTGATTTCTGAGCTGGAGAATTTATATAATCAAAATAAATCAATCCAAGATAAATTTCAATCTTATTATAATGATTTTAAAACAAAAATTAAAAAGACAGACTTAAATTTAGAAGATTTTAGTTCACAAGAAACTATTAATACCAAAATTGAAGCATTTCAATCAAATAAGAATAAATTCCAAATTAATAAAGATGAATTAGAAAAAAAAAGAGACGCTACATTTAAAGGATTAGGAAAAACAAAAGGTAGAATTGAAGATACTAAAAAGTCCATAAAAGAAATGGAAACCAGTTTAAAATTTAAAAAGAAAGGAGAGGGAAAGGAATTAGCTCAATGCCCAACATGTCAAAGTGAATTGACTAAAGAACATTATGATGAAATGATTCAAAAATTCACCAGTGAAATCGCAGTAAACCAAAAAAGAATTGATAGAATCTCAAAAGTTTTAACAGATTTTGATAAAAAAATAAAATTGCATCAATTTGAAATTGATAAAATTAAAGAAAAGACAACAGTCTATCAAGGACTTAAAGAAGATTTTGAGAATTATAAGAGATATGAATCTGAATTAAAGAAATTTGAAAAAGTTTTGAAAGATTTCCTATCAAAGCATGGGAAAAAATTTCAAGATACGAGTGTAGAAGGAGTTAAAAATTTATTAATTAAAAAAGAAAGAGTTTCAGCAGAGTTAAAGGCGATTACGAAAGAATTTAATGAAAAAAATTTGAAGTTTCAAAAAAATTATGAGAGAATAAACGAATTATATAATGAGATTCAAAAAATGACAGATCTACAACGCAAATTAGATGAGTATGAAATAGATATTGAACATATAACTAAAGCAAAAGAATTTGTTCGTAGATTTGTTACAGAATATATGGTTGTCAAACGTCTGGTTAAAAATATTGCCTTAAGTACAGAAAAATATATCAAAGATTTTACATCTGGCCAATACAGTGATCTTCTGCTTGATTTAAGTGGAACAAAGAAGACAGGCTTATCTTTAAGAATTAGAGATAATTTTAATGGAGAATATGAATCAACCGAGGTTCTCTCAGGTGGAGATCGCACTGCTTTAGGAATTGCTCTGCGTTTAGCAATCTCGGAATTAATGGGTTCAATTCGCCCTACTAAAGAATCACCTAGAAAAAATCCAAAAATTGACTTCTTATTGTTAGATGAGCCATTAGCTGCTTTAGATGAAACGAGAAGAGAGAGAATTCTTAAGTATTTAATAAAATCAAAAACCTTCTCTCAAATTTTCTTAATAACTCATACATCTATTCCCCAAGATATCCATACATCAAAAATAATAGTTGATAAAGACCTCTCTACTGGAATAAGTCGAGCTAGATTAGAAAAACCCATAATTATTATTTAATAAAGATATTTCTTTCTGAGAGTATAAAATAAAAAAAAAGAATAGTTTTAAGCAAGTGGATTTATAAATCTCTTGCCTTTACTGTTTTTCTATTATTCCCTTTTGCTCTTCTTATCGCATTATCAAGCATTTCCATTATGAGTTTATTTAAAGTGTCCCCATCAAGAACACCACTACTTGTATTACACCCCTTCCCCTTAATAAATTCTCTAACCTTAGATTTTACATACAAAGGTTCTGTAGCCTTTTTCGCCATTTTTATCTTCCTCTTTTAGAATTTTTTATTGATTTTTATTTAAAATCGGATTAATTATTAAAATTATTTTTTGTTAATTATTAATTTTCTAACTGTATTATTAAATGTTTGTGATTTAAACAAAAATTTGTGAATTTTCATTTATCTTCTGTAGATTTGCGCCAGAAATCAATATAATAAATTGCTAAAAGAATTATTAACAAGAGAATATCTTTCATATTAATAACAGATTAATATACAACTTTTCTTTCTTCTTTCAAAAATAAAAATTCCTCCCCATTCTTTTTAGTAATTTTAATGCTTTATTAAAATGAACCATAAAACTACTATTTTGAGTACAAAATTCATACAAATAGAATAATAAAAAAAAATAAAGATTGTGTTATTTGTTTCAGCGAATAATAGTTAATTTCACTGTTTATTTTGGGGGAGCAAGTACAATTTCAATGCTAGAAACATTATTGTTTTGTCCGTTTTCTCCTTCTAATTGTTCTGTGCTTAATTTGATGTCCTTATATTCTGTGCCCTTTAAGAATCTATTCCTCAAAATCTCACAAACATCGACAGCATGGGAGATAGCTCTACCTCTAGCTTTTACAGTACAGTCTTCACCTTTATTAAGGATCATCATAGTGGCCATCACATAGTTCATTGTTGGACGGCGGCCTACGAAAACAGAATTAGTTTCTTTTTCTTTTGCCATTTTAATTTCCTCTTTAGTTTTTAATTTTTAATTGTATTTCTCTATTTTTTTGCGAACTTGCGTTTGCGTATTACGTTTTGTAGTTTTATTGTATTTTTGAATTTAAATTACGTAATAACATTTTCTTGAAATTTTAGAAATGTTTTAAATTTTATTGTCAGATTAATAAGGATTTTTCATTTTCTAACAAAACCTAACTCAAGTGGGATAATTTCTAATAAATATAAATATAGGAAAAAAAAAGAAATTTAATTAAATCAAATCATAAACCTTTCAATGTTACACCAAGGTAAAATAGAAACCAAGAGAAAAAGAATACAATTGCGGCAATCAACATCCATGATTGGAAAGAGCTCCAACCAAAAGGATGAATGAGTGGTAGGTATGTCCCAGGCCAAAATATAACAAATTGATCGAGTAAGATAAATAATCCAAATCCCCACAAAAGAAAGGTTATAGTAACAATAAATTTACTTGGAGGAGTCCATGCCATAATTTAATCAACACACTATTTTTAATTAAGTTAGAATTATAGTCCTTTTAATTTTACACCTAGAAATAAGAGAAACCAAGAAAGAAAAAATACAATCAATGAAATAATAAACCATCCAGGTATTGCTGCAATTTCAAAATTAGGTAGAAAGCCGGGCCATATCAAATTACTTAAATCTAGTAAGATAAATATCCCAAAAACCATCAAGAGGAATGTTAAAATGACAGTAAATTTGGTAGGTGGCGTCCATCCCATTTAATATTCACCATTTATCAATAAAGTTTTTTTAAGTTTTTTTAAAAATTACTATTTAATATGATATTATTTAATTTAGTTTTTTTTAAATGTATATTTATTTACAACACAAAAATATGGGGTGATTCAATTCATTTTGGGATTTAAATTAGTTATTTTCAGTAAAATCGATTTTGATTTCTCTTACTGATTCATCATCTTTAGTTTTTGGATTATAGATAAGCTTTTCCTCTCCCTTTTTATTATCCTTACCATTATCATCCTTTTTGAAAATATCCCAAATGATACTTATAATAAGTAATGCGGATACAATAACTAAAAGTGGAATTAAAAGCCCCGAATCTGTTAGAATGATCTTTATCCAACCGATATAGGGGATTCTTCCTACTACAACTCCTAGAACCCTATTTTCTGGGACAGGTGCATCATCAACTGTAGGATTGGCATCTCCCTTTGTAAGAAAAAACCAGCCACCATCATACCATTTATCAACAACACGATGAACGACTGGATCACGTGGGGGATTAAACCAACCAGGTAAGTTCCAAGCATCAAAAACAATTATATCACCCTCTTTTCCTATAATTGTACCATTTTTTATTTGAGCAGGATCTTTGCCTTGTACAAATAATAAATCGCCTTTTAATATGGTTGGTTCCATTGAGCCCGAAATTACTACTACCATGGGAGTGTTTGTATTTAGAGATACTTGTAGGATAAAATAAACCAAGAATGATCCAGAAAACGCAAAAACTATCAGTATTACCGCGATAAGGATTTTCCTTTTTGAAGTTGAGGGCGTATCCTTCAATTTTTTCCTATTAGAACCTGTTTTTAGATAATCTTTTTCCATAACAAAAAAATCAGTAGTTCTATGGTCAAATTTAATCAAATTATCAATATAAATTTTCTTAAAATATGGAATTAAATTTAGGATATTGATGGTTTTGATTCAATAAATAAGATATTGAATTATTCTAAAAGATTAACATTTTAAAGTAAAATATCTAGAATTAAATTATCCAAATTGATTGAATAAATGCATCAAAAATAGGGTTAAGAACTTTAAAATGTTAGAGAGAAGTCAATCATTTGACGTACAGGACAAAAGTTATGATGAAATTCAAACAATTATGGAAAACGTATTAGAAAAAAGTTTATCTCTTTCAATTAAGGCAAAAAGATTGGGAAGTTCATTACTCAGAATATCCTATTATGATAGCGAGATTGATCAAGAACAACAAAAAGACAATAGAATTACTATTTTACAAGAACCTAATAAAAGAGTATATATTCAAATTAAAGGGAAATTAACAGATACCCAAATTAGACAATTATGGAGAGATTTTGAAAAAAAAATAACAAATTCAACATATATTGAGAAAAGTGAAAAAATTGAGCCCTCAATAGATGATATAATCCAAGATATTAAGCAATTAATTGAATTAAAAGGATATATTGTCAAAAATAATGATGTTGAAGCATTTATTGAGAATTTTATAGAAAAATTTGATAGGTTACCAAAAGAGAACGAATTTCATTCAATAGTAAAAGGATATATTATAATGATTAATGAAGATAACATGAAAGCAAAAACAGAAATCCCAATTAAAAGAGAATTATCCATAGAAAGTAGAGAATCGGTTTTAGACATCATTGATGATAAATCTCCAGCAATATCTCTTAAGAGTAGTGTATTAACATCTGAAAATTCAGTTGAACGGAGGAAATGTCCTAGTTGTGGAGATGAGTCTTCAGTTCATGAAGTAATAGATAAAAGTATAATATTAATGGCTTATCCACGTATATACGGAAAGAAAAAATATTGTGGATTATGTGGATATGAGTGGAAGTAGTTTTAGCTCGTTTTTTGTTCTTTATTCTAACAATCTTCCGTACCCAACTTTTTCTGCATATCACTAAAAATAGTTTTAAATAATTTGAAATTTAAAAGGATAACATAGTTACAATTTTATTTTAAACTAAATAATGTGAGTTGTTAGATATGGAAGACTATGCAATTATTTATAATCCTATTGCTAAGAAAGGAGAAGCTAAAGAAGATCTTGATTTTGCTTTCAAATGCCTAAGTGAATTGAATATTTCCTTTAAATCTGTACAAACTGAATATGATGGTCATGCTATCGAATTAGCTAGACAGCTTGCGAAAGATGGTTACCGTGTAATTGCAGCTGGGGGAGATGGCACTGCAAATCAAGTAGTTCATGGGACTATAACATCGAACACAGGAGCTCTTTGCGGATTCATTCCAATGGGATCGGGAAATGATATTCCTGCTGCTTTAGGATATAGAGCAGATGTCAAACGAGCATGTGAGATTATTGCTGAAGAATTTTCAAGCAAATGTGATATTGGATTTGCTAAAACTGACAGTGGAATTGAACGATACTTCCTAGGTATTGGAAGTCAAGGATTTGATTCAGAAGTTGCAAGAAGATCAAATGAAGATAAAGAAAAGGATTACAATATGATACTTCTTACATTACTAAAAGAATGGGAAAATAAAGATATCGTCGTTAAAATGGATAATGATACTTTTGAAGGGGAGGCTAATCTTGCAGCAGTAGGGCTTTCTGGAGCTTATGGGGCAGGTATGTTTATTTGCCAACGAGCTAGTATTGAAGATGGTCTTTTTGATATTAGTATCGTAAATATTGATAAGGTCAAATTAGCTAGGCAATTTAGGAGGATGTATAACGCCACTCTTTTACCACATCCTAATATTAGTGAATATCAGAGCAAGAAAGTTAGAGTTGAAATGAGGAACCTTGAAGATGAATCATATGTGTGCCAAGTGGATGGTGAAGTGTTAGATTCCCTCCCTGTGACCTATGAATGCATTCAAGATGGATATGAATTTATTCGACCGAAAGAAAATGAATTTGCTGAAGAGTTTAAACAGAGATATGGTCATTACATGTGGGAATGTTGGGATGAGTTAGAAAAGCGTAAAAAAAAATAAACTTTATTCTTGAAACACACAAAACTTACTTTATTATGCCCGATTGGGAGGATATATTTTCAGAAAAAGGTAAATTCTTCACAGAGCCACATAAAGATATGGAGAGAATTGCTAAGTTATTTAAGGAAAAGGGTGTTCGAAAAATATTAGATATTGGTTCTGGAACTGGTCGTCACCTAATTTTTTTTTCTAAAAAGGATTTTGAGATGTATGGATTTGATGCGTCACCTAAAGGAATTTCTCTTACTAAGCAATGGTTATTAGAAGAAGGATTATCAGCAGAATTAATTAATCATAAAATGGAAGAGAGATTCCCTTATGATAACAATTATTTTGATGCTATTATCTCAATCCAGGTTATTCACCACAATAAAATGAAAGATATACTTTTTACTGTAAGCGAAATTGCTAGAGTATTGAAAAAAGATGGTGTTATTTTTATTACATTCCCCAGATTAGAGGGTAGAGAGGATTTAAACGATTGGAAATTAAAAGAAATTGAAAAGGGGACATATATCCCTCAAGCAGGGCAAGAAAAAGGATTACCACATCATTTTTTTACAATAGATGAAATTTATGATGTATTCAGTTCTTTCAATTTATTAGAAATTTATGATGATAATAGTAGACATCGAGCAATTTTAGGGGTAAAAAAATAAAAATACATACAAATGTTTAAATTCCAAATTATACATCAAACTATTAGATCAAATCAACTTCAATATTGAATTTTTGAGGTGAAAATGCGATTTCTTATGATGATGAGAAATTTATAAGGAAAGATAATAAACCATTGGTTCAAGATTGGAGAGCATTCTTAAAAGCTCAACCTTTAGTATGTGATAGATGTGGTATGTTTACAGATACATATAGAGAATATTGTGAAGGATGTGGAGCTAAATATAGTTTAAGAAAAGCTAAAAAAAAAGATTTTTACGCTTATATAAGTAAAAAGGAGAAACAGAAAGGTGCATCTGATTTCGTATATGACAGCATTCAAAGAAAAAGTCAAGAATCAAAATCATTTCCGTTAGAATCAGAGATATCAAACATAGGAACTTTTTTAAAAGAACATCCCCTTATATGTGTTTATTGTTGGGAGTTTTCCATAAAAGATCTAGGTTATTGTGAGAAATGTGGAACTAGGTCCAGTTTAAGAAAAGCAAAAAAGAAGTTTTTTTCTATCTATCAAGAACGAAGAGAAAAATACCTTAATAGTCTATCATTCTTACAAAAATCACCATCAAAACCAGTGCTTGATGTTCCGCCTTCTGAATATGTAAAATCACAAGAAACTCCATCGACTCCGCCGGATAAATGGAAAGAAAAGATCAAGGATATTCCAACCCCACAAACAGAAATTATTCATAAATCTTCTGAAATAAGCCAACCAAAACCAACTGAAAAAATTGTTCCTGAATCAATAGATAAATTGAAACCAATCCCCTCAAAATCAGTCAAAGAAAAAGAGATGACGGGACAAAATATGGAAATATCGCAACCAGATGAAATAATAGAAAAACCAAAAGAAATCATTAATTTCTGTAAATTTTGTGGTTTGAAATTGGCTGAATTGGAGATTTTCTGTCAACAGTGTGGTACAATTATAAAGAAAAAATAGTTAAATTTTATTAACATTCATTAATTTCGGGGTTTTTTCTGTAACTTGTTTTGAAGAAATTAGAACTATTATAGATATTCCTACCAACGCAATAATTATTGAAATGACAACAACTATTTCTAGACTCAATAGGTTTTGATCTTGAGTCCACGGGTAATAACCTTGATAATTGTTATTTATATCCTCAAAAAAATTATTATAAATAAATTGTTCAACAGTTCTACCTGTAACTTCAAGACTATGATTTGAAATGTAAGTCAGGTTATCCTGAGTAGTGTGGTGATAAGGCCAATCTGGATTTCTATTCCAAAATTTAATAATTAAATCAGCAGTCGGAATGCCAATATTTCTAAAAGCTACGTGATCATCTAATATTGACTGTGATATTGGATTTCTTGGAAATATAGTAGTATATCCTAAACTCCTTCCAATTGCAAATATTTCATTTAATAATGAGGAAGTAGAATATTGTTCATTAATAAATTTTAGATTCTGTCCACCAACCATATCTAACAAAACCATACACTCAAAACTTTCAGTTCCTGAATCATAAAAATTATTGATTTCTGTAACAAATTGCTGAGAGCCCTCACACCATCCCCATCCAGATATACCGGGTCCTACATCATATCCTTGATCTTCAGCATCAAAAAATACAAACCATATTTGACAGCTAAGATTCTCTCTCATCATATACAAATTTTGTGCCAATTCAACTAAGACAGCACTTCCACTAGCACCATCATTAGCACCTGGAACAGGGGCAGATGTATTTGTCAAGTCTTTTGTTGCTCTAGCTCTGGAATCATAATGAGCGCCAAGAATTAAAATATTTGTATAGTTCTCATTTAATTTGAATAAAACATTTTGGCAATCTGTAGATTGGACTGTAAAATTATGAAGAATATATGTGAAATTATTATCTATTTCTAAAAATTTGTTTATAAAGTAATTAGCACAATTAACACGTTCTTGAGTTCCAGGAATTCGAAATCCTAGATCTAATTGATCTTCTACATAGGAATAAGCGTTATCTCCATTAAACTGTAATTCGATCTCATAATTCTGGACACTAAGATTATTGGCAGGAAAATTAACGTAGACGATAGCAAAAATAGCAATTACTACTAAAGCGCTTACAATAATAATACTTAATTTCTTCTTTATAAAAATTCACCTGATAATAAAGATACTAGCAGAACTTATTTTCCATTTTATTTAATATTAAAAAAATAAAAATATAATTATTTTATAGGTTTTAAATTGGTTCGAAACCTAGATCAACTCTAATTTCTCCCCCTTTTAATTCAGTTTCCAGGAATGTGGCTTTAACAGGTATTCCAATATTAATTGTTTCAGGTTTACTCTCATCTACTCCTATTAATTGTCCGCTCACCATTGGACCTTCGTCTAGCTTTATTACTGAAAAACAATAGGGTTTTTTTCTATCATACCCTTTTTCTACAAAAAAAGGAGTTCCCACTGTAATACTTGTGAAAGCAGCCAATTTACCATTCCCAGACATTTCTACCCATTCCATATTTGCGGTATTACATTTAGTGCACAACTTTCTTATCGGAACATACATTTCACCACAATCTTTGCATTTTGATGCCATTAATTTCTTTTCAGCTAGAAAATCTATATAGCTTTTTATAGTAAAATCTCTCTCACTTTCAGACACTTTTTTTCACCTCTATTTTTCAAAAATTGTTACCACGCATGTTGCTCCTGATCCACCAAGATTATGAGTTAACATTCGCTCTACATCAAATTTCACTTGTCTATTTCTTTCTGCAATACCTCTCATTTGTTTAAATGCTTCCACACAAAATGCTGCACCAGTTGCACCAACAGGATGGCCTTTACTCTTTAAACCTCCACTCGTATTTATTGGTAACGAACCATCTCGCTTCGTTTCTCCATTTCTAATTGCTTCAACCGCTTTACCTTTTTCATAAAACCCTAAATCTTCTAAAGCGATTATTTCTGCTATAGTGAAGCAATCATGAACTTCAGCTATCTGAATATCTTTAGGTTTTAATCCGGACATTTCATAAGCTTGTCGGGCTGCCTCTTTTGCAGCGATAAAGCTAGTTAAATCTTTTCGATCATGCAAAGATAACGCTGCACTCCCTTGACCGGTACCAGTAATCCAAATTGGTGTATCAGTGAAATTTTTCGCCACATCCTCAGCAGCTAAAAATACACAAGCAGCTCCATCAGTAATCAGACTACAATCAAATAACCTTAATGGGTACGCAATGATTGGATTGGATCTACTTTTAAGAAAATCAAACTCATCCTTCCAATCTGGAACTTCTCCTCCTGATTTCTCGATTTTAGCTTTCTTACTATTCATCATATCAGTAATTGAGCTTTGCATTTGAGCATAGGGATTCTCCTTTCCGTTTTCATGATTTTTTATTCCAACTCTCATTAAATCTTCTACTGTAGTTCCATATTTATGGAAGTGGGCAGATGCTAAGGTTCCATATAATCCTGGAAAGGTTGCTCCAGCAGGATATTCAAATAGACTGTCTGATGCGGTAGCTAATACATCAGTTACATTCACAGTAGGTTGTTCTGTCATACATTCAACGCCACTTACAGCAATAACATCATGAACCCCCGATGCAATTGCTAAAATTGCTTGTCTAAGAGCAATTCCACTGCTAGCACATGCCCCCTCAAAACGACCTGCTGGTTTTGGAACTAATCCTACTAAGTCTGCCATCTGAGGTCCTAGATGTCCTTGATGGTTAAACAGATCTGAAGAATAATTTCCTACATAGCAAGCATCAATATCTTTGGGTCCGATACCATTATCAACTCTGCCAATTGCATCTAACCAAGCATCAACCCATAAATCCGGATTTCTTTTATGAGGAAAATGTGCACCAAATTTACTCATTCCTGCTCCAACCATAGCTACTTTTCTTGCTAATTTTCCCATATTTTCACCATTCTTTACTTTTTATTAAAAATTATTTTATGAATTAAAAAATTGAATTTTCGAAAAATTATATTTGTTATTGTTGAATTGAATTATCTAAAAATTATATTTCTTTTCCTTTTATTGAATAGTTATCACTTATTCATGAAAAAATTTAATGAGAAATATAAGTTCTATTCCCAATCCTATTGTGCTAAATATGAATGGTGCAATATAATGAACATTTTCCACGATTAATGCTCCTATAAATCCTGTAGGAATCAACCCTATGCCTCTAAAAAAAGAAACAATTCCATATGATTCAGCTTTTTGATCTTCTCCCAGATTAGTTAATATAACTTGTTCAGCAGGTATAAAAGTGCAGACGGATAAAGAAAGTAATAGATAACCGACACTTAACGTTAGAATTAAAAAATGTTTAAAAAAATTCATCCAAAATATCACAGCTAAAATATTCATAAAAAAAAAGCCAAATCCAAAGATTTGACTTAAAATGAGCGTTTTTTTGTTTCCTATTTTATCTGTAATACGTCCAGCAGGAATCTGGAAAATTGCACTTCCAATATTAAACCATAATGCTATCAATGCAATATCTGGTTCACTTAGATGATAATAATCATATAATCCGCCAGAGTATATTGATAGAGAGATACTATAAACAAAAATATCTAATGTAAAGAAAATTATGATTGATCTTAATGACTTGGTTTTTAAAATCTTTTTCCACATATTTGCTTTTTTATTAGAGGCTTTATTTACTTTATTCTTAGGATTGTTAATAGGTTGAATTTTTTCGGAAAGAAAAAAAATGAAAAAAAATTCCTCAATGAGTAGTAAAAAAATGAATATTATCATATAAAATCTAGAGTCAAATCCAAGGATTATAAATAATGTACCCGCAATGGTTCCACCAAAATAGGAAAAATACATAAATCCAAATATCAAACCTTTAGATTTATTGGTATTTTCAGCAACAAGAAATTGAGTGTTTAGATTATTTATAATAAAACCTAAAAAATAAAATAATACCCCAAATAGTATAAAATATATGCTTGTTGGGCTTGCCGTTATTAAAAATAAGAGTCCAATAATATAAATAGGAACACTTGTAATTAGAATATATTTTCGATTAAATTTATCAGATATTTTACCAATCCAAGGCATAGGTGTAAATTGCATCATTGATCCTAATGAAATGAGTAATCCGGTTAATACAAATGAATTTGTAAGATTTAAAAGAAACGGTTGATAGATAATTCCAAACATTCCTGTACCAAATCCATGAAGTAATTTGGTAATAGCCAGTGTTATTAGATTCCTACGTTTAATGCTATCTAAACTACTCATATCTATTATTTTCTACTAAAATCTATTTTACATATAAGTTAAAGTAAGTAATTGAAGCTTTTTCTTCACTGTATTCTTTAGGACTTCTTCTCTTTTCTCTTCATTCTTTTCAGATTATTCAGTCCTACTATATATCTTTTATTTTTTTTAGCTTGTTCTTCTAATCCTCCACAAGGAAAATCTTGACATTGATAACAATATTCTAATTTTTTTTCTTCTACACAACAATATCTAATCCAACATTCTTTGGTCCAACATTCTGAAATTTCACCCCTACATGTACCACAGTGAAAATCTTCTGGTTTTACATTATCCCACATATTTTCAAACATTTTAACTAATCGATCAGCAATTGTGGGGTTATATGGTGCAAGATAGATCTTACACTGAGTGCATTCTAAACCACAGACTGAAAATATCTTCTTTAACTGAAAAGTCTTCCCTTTATGCATGAAATTGATTATCGTTTCTTTTAATAAAAATTTAATCTCTTTTATAATGAAATTTCTGGATATAACTATAATTATTTAAATCAGAAAAGAAGCCACGTTAAATTTATTTTGATTTTAAAGAAAGATTTTAATACTCAATCCCATATCTAGCGGTAATCCCTTGTGAAGAGTAATAATGCTTTATCATTCTCATTTCGGTTACTAAATCCGCTAATTCTTTTATTTTTGGATGCATTTTTGGTCCACCTGTTAAGATTAGTTCTACATTCTCTGGTTTATTTTTTATAAGTTCTAATACAGGTTCCACAGGAATTACGTTCATAGATATTGCTACTCCAACCTCATCAAGAATAACGATGTCATAATCATTACTCATGATAATATCTTTGGCATAATCTAAAGCTTTCTTACCTTGTTCTAGGTCAAATTCTCCAGGTTCAGCTATGAGATCTGGACCACCAAATTGCTTCAATTCAAAATTGGGGATACTTTTAATAGCCTTAATTTCACCATATTTGTAATTTCCTTTCATAAATTGAATCATATATACCGTGAATCCATGTCCTGTAGCGCGTACCCCCTGTCCTATTGCTGCGGTTGTTTTACCTTTCCCTCGTCCAAAATAAACTTGAACTAATCCTTGCTTTAATCTTTTTCTGGATGTGCTCATTGTTTTTCAATCTAATAATTTATTATATTTTGAAATACTCTATTATTTAATTAGTTTTTAATGCCAAGTTAGCATGGAATATAAGGTTTTTAATGAAACATATATTGATTCTAAATATTATTTAAAATTCTTCATGAAGGGGATAAAAAATGAGATCAAGTAAATTAATGTCTTTAGAGGAAGCTATTTCAACCTATGTTAGTGATGGAGATCTTATAGGATTTGGGGGCTTATCTTTTTGGAGGAAACCAATTAGTGCTTGTAGAGAGATAATCAGCCAAAAAAAGAAAGGTTTAACCTTGTGTACATTTGTGGGGGGATTTGAAATAGACATGCTTATAGCAGGAGGCTGTACCTCAGAAGTAAGAAGTTGCTTTGTAGGGATGGAAATTTTTGGGATGGCCCCACATTTCCGAAAAGCGGTAGAAACTGGTTCGATCAAAATATCTGAAGAAAGTGAAGCGACTATCGCTTTAGGATTAAGAGCATCCTATCTGAAAGTACCTTTTATGCCTTTAAAAGGTATCATCGGAACAGATATGCCAAAAGTAAGGAATGATATTAAACAAATTATTGACCCGCTTGGTTCAGGAACTCATCTAATGGCAATACCTAAGATAGATTTAGATGTAGCAATAATACATGTACCGTATGCTGATGAGCTTGGGAATGGAAATATAGCTGGAGCAGTATGGATGGATGCAGATATGGGAAAAACAGCAAAAAAGACAATTATAATATGCGAAAAATTAGTTGAAATGGAGGATATTCGCTACTTACCGGGAAAAGCGCAATTACCCATCCAAACCACCAGTGCTGTAGTTAAAATGCCTTTTGGGGCACATCCGACTTCATGTTATCCTTTTTATACATTTGATCCGTTGCATATACAATACTATTTAAAAACTGAATTTGAAGAATACAAGAAAAAATTCATATTAGGGAAGACGCCTACTCAATATTTAGAAGAAGCAGGTGGAATTCAAACTATTTTTAATATTTTATTATAGGAGGGAAAAATAATGAGTGAATTTTCAAATGATTATACTGTTGATGAAATGATGACTGTTTTAATGGCTCGAGAAGTAAGAAATGATGACGTGATGATAGTTGGAGTTGCAACCCCTATGGTATGGGCGGCATTTACATTAGCAAAGGTAACTCATGCACCAGATGCTATATATCATTACATTATGGGGAATACGTTTGTATTAGAACCTCGACAGGTAAGTTTACTTTACCTTGAAATGAATACCGCTCGAGCATATCGATTTCAAGATAGTGTAGAATGTACATTAGAATCCCTTCCTTCTGATAAACTAACTACAATTGAATTCTTCAGACCAGCTCAGATCGATCAATATGGAAATAGTAATAATATATGTATTGGTGATTGGTATAAACCAAAAATAAGACTTCCAGGAGCTGCGGGTATTTTAGATTTTAGTATGTTTTATAAACGAGGATCTTTCCTCTATACTCCAAGACATGATACAAGAACTTTTCTTCCAACTGAAAAACTAGATTTTATTTCTGGAGTTGGTTTCCTTGATGGTAAAAAATCTATATGTGGTGGAGCTGGTCCTCAATGTGTAATTACTAACCTAGCATATTTGGATTTTGAAAAAGAAACAAAAAGAATGAGGTTAAAGACAATTCATCCGGGTGTTGATAATGAAACTGTACAAAATTCAACTGGTTTTGAATTGATTGTTTCAGAAGAAATAAAAGAAACTACGCCTCCTAAGAAGAAAGAAATTAATTTGTTGAGAGAAAAAGTAGATCCATTAGGAATAAGGAAACTAGAAGTTCTTGCTGGAAAAGAACGTGAAGAGTTATTAAATAAAGTAATTGAAAAAGAACTAGCTATGAAAAATAGATTTCCAAAATCTTTATACTAATATATTATAGAATAATAGAAAATCTTTATTGAGATTGAGCGATATTGTTATATGAATTTAGGTAATAAACTTGAATTGCTTTATATTCCCACAACTTACTGGAATGAACCATCAAGTGGTTTTAATTTGATTTCTGAAGGAAAGCAACTTCCTCAAAATACTAGCTTTTTTGTTTTATGGATTCCCTCAAATGAATCAGAAAAAGAGCTCACTGAGCATATTAACCTGATATTTCCACACATTCCTATCAAAAAACTTTTATCATGTAAAATTAATCTAGCTATTCCTTTTAGCTTATCAAAAGCAAAAAAAATTGTAAATAAATCAACAGAGTTCTTTCAGGTTGTATCTCATGTTGGAAAAATTATACCTATTCCACCCGCAATTAAGTTACTTTATCAATTAGAAATAAAAGAAAATCCAGATCGAAGTATAAGACATTACAGTAATTCTATTAAAACATGGGCTCTCCTTACAAAATTACTATTTGAGTTGTTAAATAAGGGTCAATTTGTGCCTATGTTAGAATCTACTACCCAAAAGTATTATACGGGTCAATGGCGTGTAATTCTAAAATCTCAAATTGATAATGATCGTTTTAAATCTATTTTTAATCATAGTTCTTGGCCATCTTTTTGTTTACCCGTAAATTATTTCCGTGAAGAAGGAATGATTAAAACAATTGGTCTCTGGCACCCATCTTACATATTTTCAACATATATTGATAGCATTGGAGATTTTTTAATACGATCTACCTTAAGTAAAAGTAAATTTCAAACTTTTGAAGAATTCTATAGCACAGAAAAAAAGAAAGAAATGGATTCAGATTTTAAATTAAGTTGGGATTATAAATTTCTTAAAGCGCTTATCAAAAAAGACTCTATCTTTAAAGTAGATGAATATTATGAAACTATACTACCTACCTTAATTAGGAATTGGACTCAATCAGCTTATGGATTCCAATTAAAACATGAATTTAATTTAAGTCTAGAATTAAAATACCCAGAAGACATCAAAGGTGAGTGGTTATTGAAATTTTCCCTATTAATGCAAGATGGAAATAAGACTTTTCCTTTAAATGAGCTCTGGGAAGGAAGTAAATTAAAAAAACAAGAAATTTTAAAACTTCTTAAACGTGATGAACATTATTTAGAAACAATTTTAAGAGCTCTAGGTGCTGCTTCAAGGATTTTTCCACCAATTAAAAGAGCTTTTCTAGATAAAATTCAGCACGAAATCAAACTTACTTCAAGTGAAGTAATGGATTTCTTAAGATATCCAAAAGATCTTTTAATTCAAATTGGGTTTAATATTGTTCTTCCAAGTGTCTTTACAAAAGGAGGAAAACAACGTTTAACAGCTAGACTTATAATTCGCTCAAAGGGTGATAGAAAGCCAAAAAAAGAAAAATCTACTGTTTTACCATCAATATTTGATATCCATTCGATACTAGAGGCTAAATGGGAAGCCAGACTAGGAGGACAAATAATTACAGAAGAAGATTTCCAGAACTTAATTAACTCTAACGAACCTTTGATTAATCTAAATGGAGATTGGATTTTAGTTGATCAACAAGATCTTGAAGATTTGAAAAATATTGAAGAATCTGAAACAAAAAGCTATATGGATGCTTTAAAGCTAGGTTTAATGGGAGAAATTCAATTAAAAGAAAATGGTCATAAGTATGATGTATTTGTTGAAGGTGAACTAAGTGAAATTATTAAAAGGATGCAATCAATAGATTCTTTCGAGGATATTTCTTGTCCATCTTCGTTTAAAGGGAATCTGCGTCATTATCAGCAGGAAAGTCTTACGTGGATGGGAAATATGATAAATTTTAATTTTGGATTATGTTTAGCTGACGACATGGGGCTTGGAAAAACCATTCAAATCATTGCATTTTTACTTTATCTTAAAGAAAATTATCCACTAAATCCAGGAGCTGTTTTGATTGTGTGCCCCACTTCAATATTATTTAATTGGTATCGTGAACTAAAGAAATTCGCACCTAATTTAGACATAGTACTTCATCATGGTGCCAAACGATATAAAAAAGCCTCAGAAATCCCAGAATTCCTAAAACCGCATCGAATTTTTCTAACATCTTATGGAACTATTAGAAATGATATTGATTTCTTAGAAACAATTCAATTCAGTGGAATTATCATAGATGAAAGTCAAAATATGAAAAATTACACCTCAAAGCAAACGCAGGCAATATACAAACTACAAAGTCAATATAGAATTTGTTTAAGTGGAACACCCATAGAAAATCGTTTGCTTGAGCTATGGTCCTTATTCAACTTTTTAAATCCAGGTCTTTTAGGAAGTAGGGGTGAATTTCAAGAGAAGTACATTTTACCAATTGAACGATTTCAAAATCAAGAAGTAATTAATAATTTAAAAGCAATTATTGCTCCTTTTATTATGCGGCGGGTTAAATCAGATAAATCTATTATAGAGGATTTACCTGAAAAAAATGAGATAAAAATAATGGTTCAATTAAATGAAAGGCAAGTGAAATTATACCAAGAACTTGTAGAAAAAACGTTAAATGAAATTGAGACTGTTCAATCTGATAAAAGAAAGCAGAGAGGATTAATCTTAGGATTATTAGTAAAATTAAAGCAAATTTGTAACCATCCCTATCAGTATCTTAAAATCAATTTATCAACAAAGATTAAGACCGAGGAAATGAAAGAAATTATTTCTCAATCACAAAAATTGGAGAGATTACTAGACATGACGGATGAGGTTATTTCTAATGGAGAAAAAGTTTTAATATTTACACAATTTACTCAAATGGGAGATATATTACAAAAGATCCTTGAATGGAAATATGAATTTAAGATTCTTTACTTTCATGGCAGTATACCTGAAAGAAAACGAAGAGAAATTATTGATGAATTTCAATCAAATGATATTGATAGCTCCCCAATATTAATTTTATCCCTAAAAGCTGGTGGTACGGGTCTAAATTTGACAAAGGGAACAACAGTTATCCATGTTGATAGATGGTGGAACCCCGCAGTTGAGGAACAAGCCACAGATCGAGCTTATCGAATTGGTCAAAAATCAATAGTAAATGTTTATAAATTTATTACAGTTGGTACAATCGAAGAAAAAATCGACTCTTTATTAGAAGAAAAACGAAATTTAGCTGATAAGATCATTACATCCACAGGAGAATCTTGGATTTCAGATCTAGATGACGAAAAATTAAGAGAATTATTAATATTAAGTATTTAAACCCAAAAGTGATAAAAATAAGCGAACGCAGAAAAGAATTTATAAACCGTCGAAAAAGAAAAAAGGAAATTCTAAATGGACCTCGAAGAAAAACTGAATACGAGAAACAACGTACTCATGAAGAAGTTGAACAAATAAAAAGAGATCTTCTAAATTTTGCTCAAACATCATGGGGAACAAAATGGATTCAATCAAATCTAAAAATTGGACGCCCTTTTAGAATGCAAAGGGGTATTGAGTATGTTAAAGACGAACGCCGAATAGATAATCTTTCCATCAATCCAGGTCAAATCTTCGCAACAGTTCAAGGTACTGCTCCGACACCATATCGTGTGAAAATAATTTTTGAGACTATCCCCAAAGAAGGATGGAAAATTATATTAACTCACCTTAAAAACAAAGTAATTAATCTAATTGAATTATTAGAGGGTTTCTTACCAGAAGATTTAATTACGATTTTTAATAACACCGAATATTCATTATTCCCAGATGCGTCAAGAGGTTTAAATGCCACTTGTTCTTGTCCTGATAAGGCAATCCCATGCAAACATATTGCTGCAGTTATTTTATATCTTGCTCGTGTTATAGACTACAATCCATTTCTGTTATTAGAATTACGAGGAAAAACAAAGAGTGAAATTCTAACTGATTTAAGGTTATTTCAATCAGTAGAAAGTGAACAAAGAATAGAAAATGACTCAGGTTTACCTAAATTTGATTTTAAATTTAATGTACCACAAGTCTCCATTCAAGATTTATCTACTGAAAAAAAGATAACTGGATTTGAAGAATATACTGTTCATTTTAACCTTAAAAAACCGAGAAATATCATAGAAACTCTGGAAAATTTAGGTATACCAAAAATTATTGATAATAAAGCTTTTGAAATTGTTTTAAGAGCGGTTTATCACAAAATTACATCTGAGATATATCATTTGTCTTTAGAACTAAGTAATTAATTTAATTCTTATATTCAAAAAAATTTAAAAAAAAAGAGTTTGTTTAAAAAAGTTAAAGTTTAAAAAAACACTTTTTTTCACTTATTTCTTTCTTTTGATAATAAAAAGGCTTATAGCTAAAATACCCCCGATTATACTCCAGATAATTGCAGTCCACATCCAGACTAATGTGGTGCCAGGGAAGAAAGGATAAAAAATCCATAGAATTACTAAAATAACAGCCCAAATAGTTCCAATTATTTTTTCATTCCTTTTACTCTCACTCATGAAAAAAATACTACCTACAACACCACCAATTATGCTCCAAATTATCGCCAACCACATCCAAAAAAAGATATCCCCAGGAAAGTAAGGGTAGGAAATCCACAAAATTACTAAAATGACTAACCAAATAATTCCAAATATTTTTTTTGTTTTTTCTAGATCCATTTTATATTACACTAAATTAATGATAATATTGTATTAGACTTCATTTTATATAAATTAGACATCTTAAGGTTGATTAATTATCAAAAATTTATTCTGGGCTCCCAATATTTGGGTAAAGTTCTATCTTTCGACCCTTTTCCTTAAAAAAAATTAATTTATTCTCTGATAATTTATCTACATGATATTTAACAGTGTTTCGTGCAAGATTAATCTTTTTTGCAATTCCAGATGATGAAATTCCCGGATTATTCTGAATTAGTTCTAAGATTCTAGTAGTAGTTTCTGATTTTGATGGTAGGATTTTAAAATTTTCAATCAATTCAATTGAAGTTGTAATCGGAAAATAAATAGTATATTGTCCATGTTTTTCTTTTTTTATAATGTGATACTTTAATAAAACGTCTAAATGCCATTGTAATTGACCTTTTTGCAGTTCACAGATTCTAAGTAATTCATTTTGGTGGATACCTGGATTATTGAGGATTTGAGTTAATATGTTTATACGATTTTCATTTTCAAATATATCTGCAAGTGTTAAATAAGATTTTCCTTTTTTGATGTGAGTTCTTTTTATAAAATATCCCTTATATTCTTTTATAGTAAGCGCTTCAAAAATAGATACTGACAAAACTGCTGCTATCAAAACAGATATTACGATAATTATTAGATTGATGAGTTCATTGGGAGCAAAAATTTCGTCGTATGATAAAACTAGCAGAATTAATGTAGTCGATAATAAAATAAGAGATAATATAAATATCCCAAATTTCATTAAAACTAATTGCCTAAAACTTTTATTTTTCATTTCTCTTATTAACCTTTTTATAAAAAATATGATTTATACTTTTTCTGTTTTACTTCTTTTTAGTTTCAGGAATGGAATCATGAAAGCCACATTATTTTCATAATCCAAGAAATTATCTCCATGCTTAGCTTTTAAGGCAATTTCTTCAATTTTTGCTAAAACAATGTACAATAATACTTCACCAATCCATATGTATAGTAAAACTGTATTAGCATTGAGATAACCTAAATTAAAATTGAATATAGGACTTGTCTGAAAAGCTATTAATGTCATACCAAATGTCATTATAATAAATGCAAGATATTGAGGATGTCTCACGTATTTATATGGTCCTGTTCGTATTAATTGTTTTCTGTGAGTTAATTGATATATTAGAGAGTAAATAAAGAGGCTAAGTCCTAATAAAACAATATAGATTTCATAAGTTCTAAATAGGAAATTAAGATCAACTAATAAAATTTCAGGATTCTGAAAATATAACGACAAATAAGCTATGAATGGTACACTCATTATTCCAAACCACACTCCGGTGCAAGGTACATATTGAAAAAATGGAATTAATATTGAAGATATACTTGTAGAAATTGAACCTAATTTTCCTTTAAAATTTTCACGATTAATTTTCATTTATATTCCCTTTAAAATTTTAATTATGCTTATTGAAAATGAAAATATTCTATTTTTAAAGGTTTAAGGTCCACTTATGGAACAATTTTGAGATTAAAACAAAGCTTTTCTACCCATTTCTTAAATTTTTCCTTAAGAATATATATCCTACAATTTCTAAACCAGCACCTAAGAATAATCCAATAATTCCAACCCCTGGACTAATGTTTCCCCAAAAACTATGACCGTAAAGAATCCATCTAGACACTTCGATCATTATCATCCAAATTATTGTTGCAACTATAACTACTATTGCTGAAACCAACCAGCTAATTTTAGGAATTAACTCTCCTTTTCTATAATTATTAGCTGTTAAAATTGTTGTTATACCTAAAATCATAATTAATAACGAACATATAATTGAGGGGATAAAACTTATCAGCTGAATATCAAATTCAATCCTGGTGGTAGGAATACCAGATTCATAACGATATGAAAAAAATAAATTGATTATCCAAAGATAAAAATCGGTATCAAATGATGCTGAACGATAAATATAATATGCGTTAGGAATCAGTAAAGAAATAAGTGTTGTTAATCCTCCTATAAAAACCAAAATCCAAATATATTTCTTAATTTCAATCATAAAATGATCTATGATTTTAGTTTATTGAACGATCTTTATCTAATAATACTCCAAAAATAAGAAAGCCTGTTCCAATAAAAGGTCCTATTACTCCGAAATGTGGAATATATCCCCCTCCACCAAGGCTCCAGTGGGGAAATCCATTAATTCTATAAAACACTTCCATCATAATTATCCATGCTAGAGTCGAGATTGCTATTAAAGTAGCCAGAATCAACATGTTTCTTCTTTTGCCTTTAGTTTCTACTGATACTTTTCTGTAAATAAGTGATGTGGTGATTGATATTATAGCACTTGAGAAGATAATTGCTGCAAAAATAAATGAGATTATAACTAGCATGAGATCAGTCCTTAAGAGTCCTATTACCAATGGGCCTGGATCTGTTTCTAAATATAATTGAGTGATCCATACAAAATAAGTATTACCTGGTTCAGTATGAAAGGAAGTTGGTGTGAGTATTGCAAATATTGTTAAAATTCCTCCAATAATTGATAAAATTTTAGCATTTTTTTTGAGAAAATTCAATTTAAAACACCTTACTAAGTCTATGAAACTTTTTGAAATGTATGTAAGTACTATTTTTTATATCTATATATAATAATAATTATTGTAATTACACTTGTCAAAATAACAAATATTATTATCGGTATTATATAATTTTGATTATCACTTGGTGGAACATGTGAAAGTTCGAGGATTTCCAATCCATGATCTAAATCAGTTATATACACTAGATTATTATCGACAAACAAATTTCTTGTGTGTCCTCCATCATTAAATCCACTTATCTTCCAAGGACTAGTAGGATTACTAACATTAACGATTTCAAGCCCATCATTATCATCTGATAAAAAAGCTATCTCCTCTAAAATAAACGAAAAATATACATTACCTCCATTATCAAATGAACCTAAAGTTATCGGATGGAATGGATCACTTACATTTAAGATCTCTAAACCATTTGAACTATAACACAAAAAAGCAGTATCTTCAATAACATCAACACTGTAAGCACCTACTCCGTTAAAGCATCCACCGACTTCGAATGGATTACATGGATCTGAGATGTTTAGTATTTCTAGCCCTGCGTGATATTCTGCTATATAAGCTAAGTCTCCTTTAATAAAAACTCCGTTAGGGGATCCACCATCATTGTATTCACCAATTTTAGTAGGATATCTAATATCGCTGCAGTTAATAATTTCAAGTCCATTTTCTAAACTCACTAAATAAACAAGATCTCCAACAGTGAAAACATCAAAAACATGTCCTCCATTATAAAAATCACTTATCTTAATAGGACTTAATGGATTTGATACATTGACTATTTGCAAACCACTAAAATAGTTCGCTAAGTAAGCGACTCCATTAAGAACATCGATACTATGAGTTACTCCGAGGTCAAGGTGCCCCAACTCGGTTGGATTGTGAGGATCAGAAACATCAATAATTTGCAACCCTTCTTCATTTCCTCCAATATAAGCTATATCATCGATTACAACAACATCCCAGGCACATAACGTGTCGAATTGTCCAATCTTTTGTGGATATAAATTTATATCGGCAGAGACAATATTACTTTTTGATAAGACCATAAAAAAGAATAAAATAACAAGGAGATATTGTTTAGAAAGTACTTTTTTTGAATTCATTTTTTATCTAATATTTTTTAAAGGTTTAATAAAATTTTTAACAATATGATTATAAAGATTTAAGGTGCACTTTTCGAACATTTTTAAAGATTTAATTGTCCAAAAGTAAAAAAAAATTAAAAAAAAAAAGAAAACGATAAATTATTCTTAAAAAATAATAGATCTAGGATTTTAATTTATTTGGTGAACCAACATTTTTATCTAATAAAACACCTATTATAATAAGGCTGGTTCCAATAAATGGCCCAATCACTCCAAAATGCGGTATATAATGTCCCACTCCAATACCAATCCAATGGTTAGCCCCATAAATCATATAAAAGACTTCCATCATGATAATCCATGTAAGAGTTGATAACGCAATTATTATTGCTAGAATTAAAAAAAGCTTCTTGTGTTTTTGAACATATAATAATTTTTTACGATAAATAAATGAACTTCTAATTGTTATGATAGCGCTTGAGAAGATCATTACTGAAAGAATAATAGAAAATGTAAGAAGTATAGGATCATTCCTTAAGAGTCCAACACTAATAGGTGGTGGAGCAACATTTAAAAATGTTTGGAACATTCACACATAGTAAGTAGCTATTATGTCTGTAGAGAAAGAGGTTGGAGTGAATACGGCTATTAATGTAATAAAACCTCCAATAAAAGGAAAATAGCTTGCATGTCGTTTAAAAAAAGTTATATAAGAACACCAAATCCTCTATAATACTTAAAGAGTTAAGTCATATTATTTTAAAAGGTTTATGGTGCACTTTTCGAAAATTCAAAATAAGAAAGTATCTCAAGAATAGAACTTTAAGAATCTAAAATTTTTTCAACTAATTTATTTAAAGCAATGAAGCTTTTTGACTTTTCAGGAATATCTATTATTGGTTTACCCTTTAATTCAAATTCAGTTATTACATTATCTTCAGGAATCTCTCCTAGTAGTTTTAAATTAAGATCTTTCAATTTTTGTTTTATGTGGTTTGTATTCCCCTTGACTCGGTTTAGAATAAGGCCAAGCTCTTTATAATTAGTGAATTTCTTTGCACTTTCACGTATAGCAGCAGCAGTTTCAATACTGCGCATCGAGATATCTGAAACTATCAATAAAAAATCTACTGATTCTATCACCATTCGATTGATCTGTTCAAGTCCTGCTTCACAATCGATTAAAACTATATCAAAATCCTTAGAAATCGATCCAATAACCTTTCGCAAAAGAGTATTTGAAGGACAAAAACATCCAGGTCCTTCAGGTTGACCGATTGAAAATAAACTAAAGTTTTTACTTTCAGCTATAGCACTATATACTTCAAAATCAATATTCTCTGCTACTGCTTTGAAATCATTCGCCTTAGTTAAGATTTCATCTATAACCTCAGTTCTTAATTTTTCGAGACTTTTTTCAGGAATCAAATTTACCATTTGACTGAGATGAGGAAATGTAGGATCTGCATCAATTAATAATAATTTATATTCATATTTTTTTGAAATAGCCTTTGCTAGGAGAGCAGTAATTACTGTTTTACCAGAACCCCCTTTTCCAACAACAGATATCACAAGAGGTTTATTTTCCAATTTTCTCTCTCTCCACTAAGGCTTGTTTAATATTATAACACTCTGCTTGATAAGGGCATATTTCACAACCCCAATCATATTCACAATCAATTCTTTTCTTCCAGTTTTCTATTTTTTTTAACCATTTTTCATTTATAAATATATTAATTTTAGAAGTGATTTCAATAAAATCATCAATTACATTTGAATAAGTGTTGACAAAAAATATTTCCATTGATTCAATTAGATTTGTAAATCGTTGCTTATACAAATAAAAAATAGCATTCCCTAGAAAATTAAATGTAAAATTCTTAATGATCTTTGTGCCAATTCTACACCAAAATTTCCTAGGAATTGTGCGTATTAAAAAACCTTCAATTCCATTAGATATAAAACCAAATTGTCTTAAAGAATCCCAATCCTTTTCAGATATTTTTTTACCCCCGATTAGAATTATCATTCCAAAATCAACAGAAAATTGATTAATTTTATTTTTTTCAAATCCGATAAGGGTTATTCTCCCATTTTTTAGTTGATTTATAAAATTTGGTTCAGAAAAGGGATATATCAATGAAAATGATTTTTTATTGATACCTCCCAGTTCTAAGCTTGTTTCTTCTTGAAGAATTATCTCTTTATGCTTATCTAATTCTACTTTGATATTTAATTTTTTAAAAATACTTGTTGGATTTGAATCAATTTCATAAAATAATACGTTTTTCCCCTTCTTGGATTCAGAATTTAAATAATCTCTTAATTCATTAAGGAAATTTTCAAATATTTCGAGATTCATAAAGATAAAATTATAATTGTATAAAAATAATAAAAAGAGAAGATTAATAGTTTTAACTCTTAATTGTTTTGTTTATAATTTCTGATAGATCAAAAGCTTTAATCTGCTCATCGTTAATATTTGCATTGAATTGATTTAGGCAGAAAGGACAACAAGACACAATTCCATCAGCTGTAGTATCTTTTGCTTCATTTATTCTTTCCTTAGCGGCAAAACTTGATAATTCTTTAAATGAAGACCTTACTCCACCTCCGGAACCACAACACCAAGCATTTTGTTTATTTCTTGGCATTTCAATCAATTCAATTCCAGGAATATCCTTCAATACTTCTCGAGGGGGTTCATAAACTCCCATATGACGGCCGAGATGACAAGGATCGTGATATGTTAATTTCATATCAAGATTATTCTTAAACTGTATCTCATTGTTCTTCATTTTTTCTTGAATATATTCAGGTAAATGAAGTATTTCAATACCATGATCAAGTCCAAATTTCTTAGGGTAAGTTTCTTTTAATGTACGATAACATCCCGCACAGGAAGTTAAGATTTTCTCAATCCCCTCGTTTCTAAAGAGTTTAACATTAGATTCAGCAATCAATTTTGCTTTTTCAGTTTGTCCAGTCATATATATTGGGGATCCACAACAATGTTCATCTTTAAGTATCCTAAAATCAACTTTGAGGTGATTTAAAACTTCTGCTGTATTAATTGCGATGCTTTTTTCCCTATAACTCGCAGTACAACCAACAAAATATATCATTTTTGCATGAGGATTTTGTTTGATATTTGAAGGTATCCAATTTGTTCTATCTTTATGTTTTTCCATATATGGATTATATTCTCTATCAACATATTCTGTATAATTTACCTGTTCTGGCATTGGGCCATAACCCCTTTTAACTGCTTCTTCTCTGAAGGCCATTAACCATTCACCAGCATAATTATGAATTTCAGGAATTTGACATTGTTGAGTACATGCTAAACATACTGAACACTGATAAAAAATTTTAGCTAAATTTTCAGTCCATTCTAAGCGGTCTGAAGTAATAGCCCAAGAAAGTAGATTTTTACCCCCTAAATAATATGCTTCAAATTTTCCAAATTCTCCAGAAGGACAAACTCTTAACCAGCCTTCCTCTTGATATCCTGTTCTACAATTACCACATTTTCCGCACTGATACAAAATATCTTTATAATAATCTAAATTTTTATGTCTTTCCATCTTTTGTATATCAGGGACTGTTTCTATTTTAGTTATGCCTTTACCTTCTACGAATTTTATTTTTTCTTCTTTTACCATTTTAATCATCTCCAATTCCTTGTCCCGGATTCATAATATTATTTGGGTCAAGAAATTTCTTTATTTTTTCGATTAAATTGTTTGTTTCTGGATGAGTCTTATCTTTGTAATGCTGAACAACCCATTTTGGTGGTTTATACATAATTGTTCCTTCAAGTTGTTGAACAGCATCATGAATTTCTTTCAGAATTTGTCTTGTTTTCTTAATATCTTCAGGATCATTCTTATTAAAATTAACATTTGTCCTGGTGACACAATAATGCCCACCAAACATAATTCTACAATAATATTGAGGTGATTTTCCGTATTTAAGGCATATTTCTCTTGATACATTATAATATTTTATAATATTACGAGTTGTATTATAACATCCAATCCACTCTCCTCCACCACCTCTGGCAAAATTCCAGCATCCCCAAAATTGTATTGGAAGTTGACCTCCAGTTTCTGGGAATATATCACTTAAAACTCCTGTCATATTTTTAGGGAAATTTCTTGTTTGAATTCCTGCTGTTAATGGTTCCATATTATATTCCCTGCAAATCTTTTTGATGGCATCACATTGTGCTTTATGCTGTTCTTCTGTGTATGCCTCAGTTGTAATTACCCCAATAAAATCAGGTAATCCAATTGATATAGGATCTATTGCAACACTTTTCTGATCAAAACATTGAAGAGATTGCGCCCACCCCATATTTGTCATCACCAAATCAACAATACCTAAACCTGCTTTGGATAATTTGAGCAGCATAGGAACACCATCTTCTACTCTTGCTCCAAATGGTAGAAAATCAGTTCGATATGGGAGTTTTGGCCAAATTTTTATTGCAGCTTTTGTTACAATTCCAGTAGTGCCTTCCCATCCTATAAATAATCCTGAGATATCTGGTAAAGGTTGTCTTCCATACCAATAATCAGTAAGACTACATGAACCTGCTCTTATTAATTCACCTGTTGGTAATACTACTTCTAAACCATTAGTAAACTCCGCTCCTGTTCCTCCGATCATACCAAGATCCCACATTCCATATGCTAAGCATGATGGAATCACACCTGTACCTGGTGGAGAAAATGTTACACCTGCTCTAAAATTTGGATGATTCTTATTAAGATATCCAATGAAATCAGCCCAAGTGATTCCTCCTTCAACAACAGCGTACATATCATCCTCATTTACTTCAAGTACACGATTCATACGCCGTAAATCTACTACTATCCCTCCTTTTCTAGGAGTAGCAATTGAGCCAAAGTTTATTCCTGATACCCAAGGTACAACAGGAATTTTATGATTATTTGCTACTTTTACAATTTCTTGAACCTCCTCAGCAGTTTGAGGCATGATAACAATGTCACATTTTCCCTCTGGCTCTGCTGTAATAAAGTCATAATGATATAAAAATTGTATCTCAGGCTCGTCAGAAACATACCTATCTCCTACTATTTTCCCTAATACAGCAACAATTTCACCATTATTCATTTTTTTTTCACATTTTTAGAATTTAAAATATTAGATTATAATAATTTAAAATATTACCTTAATATTATTAAAGAGTTTTCGTGTATTTTTGTAAGTAGATAATCAAAAATAAACAATTTTTTCACAATAGTGTCTGAGCAAACAGTTTAATTTTTTCTCTTATTATTTTTTCAGAAGCGAATCGAGCATCTCCAACATCCACATCAATTAATAGCATGGGTATTCCCACTTCATCTCTTAGAGCTTCTCTTAAAATTTGGGGAACACTTCCAAACTGTTTACATCCAATATGCGATGTAAAAATAAAACAATCAGCAGAATAATCTTTTGCTAATTGAACACACTGATCAATAAAAGAGTAGTAAAATTCTGCAGATTGTTTAACCATAGGTGCTTCCATTGCCTTTTTTGCCATACCATATAACAAAGAGTCTAAATCTGATTTAGTATTAATTGGTTCAGCGAAATTATAATTAAAAATATCGAACAGAATAGACATTCCTAGATGGCGATCCAGCCATTCCCCAAGTTCTAAATCAAAGAATATAATCATATATGGCCAAATACTCCTAATTTTTTCCTCTCCACCATGATGTTCATTATTTTTATATCGTTTTTTTGCAATTTCTAGCATTTCATTATAATAATTTACTTTTTCAGCACGTCCCGAAAAATAAATTGCTGCTGCTGCTGACATTGCGTTAAACATATTTTCTACAGGACACGGTTTTGCTTTTTTCAATTCGAAAATTTCTAATTGCATTTTGGATACTTGATTTTCTAATTCAATGGCTTTTCGTAATTTTTCATAATCAGGTTCTTGATTGATTATTTTACCTAACTTTTCTATTCCTAATTTAATTTGCTCCCCATGATAATAATAACTCTTTTCCTCTTTCAAAAAAGGTAAATCTGGTGCAATCACGGGAATTTTTTTATAATAAGAAAAAAATGGATACGATGCATAAGTATTATCGCATGGAGCTGTTGGAGTTATAATAGCATCGAATTTGAATAAATCATCCAGTGTCATCCCCATTGTACCTTTCTGAGATGTGCAGGTGTGAAATGGGTGACCCCAATTGGTAATTAAATCGTAATATGGTTCAGAACCATGTGGTAATAATGCTGCTAATAAATATGAAACGGCTTCTATACACACAGGTACACAATCAAAACAAGAAAGAAATTCTATAGGGAAAGAGAAATGATGGCCAATTATGGGTAAACCTTCTCTTGCTTTTTGAATATATTCTTCCATTATTGATTTTAAAAGTTTTAATCCAATTCTTAATGATGGCATTCCATTATCAGGGAGTATACCATCTACTAATCCAGAAGTACTAGTGACTGCTTCATATAACATTTTATATGGAACAATTCTATTTTCCAATTTTAGATTTTTTATCATGAATTTTACCTAAATATCTCTTTTTTTTTTCCTTAAAATATTAATCCAATTTACCATTTCCACTTTAGTTACCATTTTACCATATATTTTATATCATTAGTTATATCATTTCTAAGAAAGCTTCTATTCGTGTTTGCATGCGAGTTGTATCTGATTGATAGAATTCTCTATCCATATTTAGTACAGGAATTTCTAATTCTTTTAATTCATGCGTAAAGAGCATATTATCACAACCATGTAAATCGCAATTGTTTATTCTTTGTAGAATAACTCCTTCTACATTAGCTCTTTTGATCTCATCTTTTAAGAACTCTAAACGCCTTTCATGATCATCCATCATCCGCGGACATGATAATCTATAATATAAGCGTTTTGTGATACTTTCTAAAGGATCATCATTATTTCCTAGCCCCACATCATCCATAAAATTACGAGTTCCGAAACATAGAATATCTGATGCTATAACACCACCAGAATTTTCTATTAACTGGGTAAATTCAATATCATCCACAATACTACCGACTAATATAATTCTCTTTTTATTGGTAGCATCAATATTCTCACGTTCTTTTAAAATTTTGATTATTCTCTTTAATTCTTCATTAGCAATATCTTTTGGAATTGATGAATTTGCCATATTTATTTGCAAAGCCTCTGTACCTGTAAGTTTAGGGTTAGTCTGAATTCTTAAATTATGTATCTCTCTTAAGAGTCTTCTATTCTCATTATGAATATCAATTGAATTCTTTAATTTTGTATCTGATATCTCTTGGATATTAAACTTATGTTCCAATTCTTCTTTAAGTTCTTCAATTTCTTTTTTGTACCATTCAAATCCCTCTTTTGTTATAATGTGAGGTAAAGCTAAATAAAATCTTTCTACTTTTTTTTTGAAGTTTTCCCGATTAAATACTTTAAGATCAAATAACTCAAACATCCTCCGACTATGATCACAGCTATTTAAAACTAGGAATCCATCTAAAAAATCGTATAATCCTTTTAGTGCCATATCTAAAGTTGCTCTAACGAATGAACATGTGAATCTCACCATATAAATATCGCCAAATTCGGTATCTTTGTTTCCAGTTGCTCTTATTCGAAATGGTAATAAATCGGCTGCATATAATAATTCTTCTGGAATATAAGTACAATAATAACCTACAACTTTATTACCAATTTTTTGCCAATTCTCAACATAAGAATTCAATATAGAATTAGACACTGATAAAAAGGGATCATCAAGCAAATTCATATTTTTTCGCCTCATTTCCTTTCTTTATACATATAATGTTTGCCAATCATCAAACATCGTGCAAATTTTATAGCGGCGATATAAGATCCTTTAATAATTGCCTTTCTTGGGACAATATATTTCAAGAGTTTTATCACTCCAAAAATATTATGTTTTGAGCGAATAATATCACTAATTACCTTAAGAATCTTCTCTTTCTTAACATTTATAATAATTGTTGCGATAGGAGTCATGGCTTTCTCAGCACGACAATTGAAATTTCCCTTATCAGAAGTTAAAACAAATGTTAAATATCCACCTAGGTCTTTTAAATATAATTCAATTTCTTTACCCTCATATTTTCCTATCCTACTAAAAGGCTCATCTTGACCATATAAATCAACCAGCATTTTAGCTAGTCTAGCAATATTGAGAATTTTTGTTTCTCTTATTAAGTTCTCTGCTTTAAGGTCTCTATTCAAATTATGAAATTTTTCTATATGTGTGATATTATCCACCATTCATTTGAAATTTTGAGAGAATTTATAGATTGACCTACTATTAACGTAATGAATATAATTAATTGATTTTTCAATTATTTAAACATTTATCGAATAATAGAAAGGAATGTCAAGAAAGGAATTTTAATTTACTGTTTTCTTAAATTTTAAGTAAAGCTAAAAAAAAATTTTAGAAATAAAATTTATGTACTCCTAGATTTTAAATAAAGCCTTCTATATCTACGGATAAGAAAAACAGTACCTGTCACCACAAGCAGAGAAATTGGAATCACTATAGCTAATGTTAAACCCAGATTGAAGATTTGAGATGAGTCTAAGGAAGATAAATAAGATTTTATGTCTATTTTTAGAATAAATCCATCTATATTTCCACTATAATTATCCTGAAAGGCGTTATCGCTGATAAACAATGATTCTGAATCAGTTAACCCTACGATGTATAAGGAATTATTAAAATTATTCATAGAATATGGGCATTCTCCTCCAGTTCCTCCGAAATAAGTGCAAAATTCCACTTGATTTCTGGG
This sequence comes from Promethearchaeota archaeon, assembly GCA_016839635.1. The sequence goes on from JAEOTV010000073.1 coordinate 58,310, forward strand.
AGAAAATTGCATTATAACTAAATCTGATCCACCTGCTACAGCTTCTTGAAGTGCTTTTTTTGTAGGAAACCCATTTCCGATTCCACATGCATATAAAGAATTCGAAGAGTTAACAGCTACTTGATGCAATGTGTCCCAACCATTTCCTCCGAGAAAAGTAGAATATTCGAGGGTTTGACCATCAGGACTTATAATTGAAATAATTGCATCTACTTCACCAGCATAATTATTTTGTAAACCTTTTACCGTGGGATAATCATCAGATGCAGTTCTTCCGGAAATAATAATATTTCCCGAGGTATTGACTGTCAATCCAAAGGGATCCTCAAGTGAACTTCCCCCGAGATATGTTGAAAATATAATTTGGCCTGTAGAATTAAGCTTTGTGACATAGATGTCTCTCTGATCACCCAAAATTTCATCCTGTAAGGCATTTTTTAAAGGAAAATCATCACTCAATGTAATTCCTGTTACGATGATGTTACTTTCGTAATCTAACGCAATTTTATAACCAATATCTCCTTTGCTGCCACCCAAAAATGTACTAAAAAGGATATTAGAACAGTTATGTGACAATTTTAGAACAATAGTATCAAAAACACCCCCGAATATATGCTGAGGAGCATTTGAAGTGGTAGTGAAATTCGATGATCCAGTTGCACCTACTATCAAAATATTACCGAATTTGTCTTCAATGAGATCTACTAAATTTTCAGCACCATCTTCCCCTATGTATGTTGAATAAACTAAGGATCCATTTGACAAGAATTTTGTTATGAATCCATCAGTTGCACCACTGAACTCTTTTTTTAAGGCATTGTCAGTTGTGGGAAAATTTCCAGATGTTGTTTTACCGATAACTAAGATGTTATCCTCACTATCAACTATCACATTATTACAGCAATCTAAATCATTTCCACCCAAGTAAGTTCCCCAAATTAGGTCTCCAGAAGGAGAAAGTTTTGCTACAAATCCATCTCCTCCGTTCTCATGAATATTATCACTTGAGCCCCCACCATATTCTACTTGGAACCCATTAAGAACGACAAGGTCTGTTGAAAAGGTACCACCCACTACAATCACATTACCCGCTGAATCAATACCCATTTCTGTAATAATATCTTTTTCTGATCCTCCGAAATATGAACAATAAATATATGGTTTAGCGTTCTCTTTTACTAAACTTACTGAATTAAGCAATCCGGTTAGAAACAATAGGTTAAAAATTAAAGTTGAAAGAATATAATATTTTCCAACTCTTTCTTTTAAAGTTTTCATTAGAATCAATTGAAATTTTTCATTTTATACAAAATTATATCAAACCTATTAAGACAATAAATAAAGGTTTAAGGTGCACTTATAGAACAATTTGAAGATTAAAGTTAGGTTTGGTTAATTATTGCTTAATCTTTTCTCCCAAAATATATATCCTACTATTTCTAAACCAACCACCTAAAAATAGTCCAATAACTCCGAAAAATGGAAAAAACATATTCATTTCTTGATTTCAACATTAATATGATTCCCATCTTATAATATCAAATTCAAAAAAATGAATATGGAAATGGAATAAAAAAGAAATACACAAATCTAGATATAAAACTTTAAGGTACACTTTTAGAACATTTTTTAAAGAGCATGAGCTGACAATTCACTCAAAGGGTTCAAAACGTCTACAAATAGATTCTTTTTTCAAATATTTATTCTTAATTTGACAATGAAAAATCTCCTCATTATAGTAGACACAATTGCAGCAGGAAAAAAGATGATTTTTTAGCTTTTTAGTTATATCCTTCAATTTTTCGGGATAATTTCCTTTACTTAGCATGGATTTAAGTTTATCTTGTGATGTTGCCGTTAATTTACAGAAGATGATCTTAGGAGAAGGAGGATTCCATATTTCGATCAAGGACGTAATATTTTCATTTTTAGAAATAGTATCTTGAGTGTTATATCCACACTTACAAGATTTTTTCCTTAACATATTTCCACATTCAGGGCAGAATTCAACCAATATTCGTTCTTCACCTTTAGATGTGTATATAGGATATATTTAATTCACAGTTTTAGTTTGATAAGGAAGGAGTAAAATTAATTAGTTCTTCTTTTTAATTTCAAAATTCACATCTTCGAATTTATTATGAATCGTTCTGTAAATTTTAAATTTGCCATCATCAACTGCATGGTCTACAATTTCATTAATCTCGGTTTCATTAATGAAGCTCTCTGATACTAATTTTTCAATCTTTGAATAAATTAATTCCTTAATCTTATAGGTAAACCTGTTTTTCTTCTTTTCATTTATCGCTTCTGAAAGTTCTAAATGTTCCTTATGATCCCATAAATTTTGAATAAGTTCTTCTACACCTTCCCCTGATATTGCATCAGTCATAGAAACTGGAGGCCTCCATCCACTTTGAAATACAGTATCATCAAGCATCATTTCGATTTGGACAGCAATATCTTCTCCACCTAAATCTTTTTTATTTATATTGTACATATCACCAATCTCAATGATCCCAGCTTTCTGCATTTGAATAGCATCACCATACCCAGGCACTAGAACTACTACAACAGAATAAGCAAGATTGTAAATATCAAATTCAGCTTGTCCCACACCAACAGTCTCAATAATTATTACATCCATTCCATACGCTTCATATAATAAACTAATATCAAAAACTGCTCTTGAAATTCCTCCCTTATAGCCTCTCGATGCTAGACTGCGTAAAAATATATTTGGATGTAATGATATATCAGTCATACGAACTCTATCTCCTAAAAACGCTCCTCCACTAAAAGGAGATGTAGGGTCAACGCAAATAATGCCAACAGATTTTCCAGCTTCTAAAAGACGTTTTGAAACTTCACCAGTTAATGTACTCTTTCCAACACCAGGGGATCCAGTAATACCTATTATGTAGGAATCATGACTTTGCCCTTCAAAATGCTTAAATATTTCATGTGCTCTTTCTGGCTCGTTTTCAATAATCGTTATTAATTTTGCTAAAGCAACTTTGTCTTTTTGCTTAAATCTATTAATTAATGTATCAATATCATATTCAGCATTCAATTAAATACATTCCTCAATGAAAAATAGATGAAAAATTATAATTTGATAAAAAAAAATATTACATGTCTTTTTTATTTTTTGACATGTGTTTTAATAAAATCGACAATATCTGAAGTCATTGAGCCCGGACCATAGATATTAGCAACACCCATCTCTTTTAATTTCGCAAAATCTTGAGCAGGTACTACTCCACCAACCAATATCATAATATTGTCCAGCACTCCACGTTCTTTTAAAAGATCAATAACTTGCTGTGTATATGCAAAATGAGCTCCAGAATGAATACTTAATCCTATAACATCAACATCTTCTTGGATAGCAGACTCAACAATTTGCTGTGTATTTTGAAATCCTCCAAAAATAAGTTCCATACCAGCATCTCTTATGGCTCTTGATACCACAATGCCACCACGCCAATGCCCATCTATACCTGGTTTTGACATCAAAACTCTTATTTTCTTCTCACTCATGATTTACACCTCAAAATTAAATTGCTAAGGGAGGATCCCAAGTTCCCCATATTTCTCTGTATATATTACATACTTCTCCACAAGTTGCCCCTTCTTTAGTTGCTTCCATAACGATTGGCATTACATTTTCTTCTTTTTCACAAACGTTTCTTAGTTTATCAAAAATTTTCTCTAATTTTGCGTTATCCCTGCGGGCTTTCAATTTTTCAATCCGACTTACTTCAATATCTATTGCTTCTATATTAGTTCTAAAAACATCTGTAACTGTATCGTATGGTACAGCATATTTATTTACACCCAGCATTATCTCATCACCACTCTCAATTTTCATTCTTCGCTTATGAAATGCATCCCTCATTTCTTTGTATAAGAATCCGGTGGAAAGTGCTTTATCAATAGTACCTACTTTTTGAATTTTATCGATATATTTCCAAACTCTGTCTTCAACTTCATCAGTAAGCCATTCAATAAAGTATGAACCAGCGAGAGGATCTATTGTATTATGAATTCTAGTCTCATCGGAAATTACTTGTTGAGTTCTTAAGGCAACTAAGGCAGCTTCTTCAGAGGGTAAGCAAATTGCTTCATCGTAAGAATTTGTGTGCAATGATTGACATCCGCCTAAGTTTGCTTCTAGTGCTTGGATTGCTGTTCTTACAATATTTATTTTAGGCGATTGCGCTGTTAAAGAAGATCCCGCAGTTTGAACATGGAATCGAAATCCTAAGTTCTTAGGATCTTTGACTTCATACTTGTCTTTCATTAATTTATACCATATTCTTCTTGCTGCTCTAAATTTGGCAATTTCTTCAAAAAAGTCTTTATGCGCAGCTAAATGGAATGCCAAACGTCCCACAAAATCATCAGCCTTCCATCCCCTCTCAATTAAGTTATCAATATGAGAACAAGCGCTTGCAAATACAAAACCTAATTCTTGTACTGCGTCAATTCCTCCTTCTCGGTAATTATATCCAGTGAAGTTTATTGGGTGCCATTGGGGGACATTTTTTTGTGCGACTGTCCATTCTATGAAATCACATGCCAATCGAAGTATATGATTAGGGGGACTATTTTTATAAGGAATGTAACCAACTGTCATTGTTAATATATCATTTTGTGTTGTTCCCATCAATTGTTTGAGATCATACCCTCGAATTTTTGCCATATTAAAATACATTGAACATACAGGTGCACATGTAAAAGGTTCTACCACTAATGCTACGCTAATTTTGTCTATTGGAATATCTTCAGTAAGCGCAAAAAGGCTGTCTATACAATAAAGCGGTACACCTGAAGTTCCCACTTCTGGGGCTCCATCCTCATTTGTAGGATCAATACCATTAAAAGTCAGAGCATCTACCGCAGCACTAAAACCAGTTTCTCCATTCTCATAAAGGAATTTCCATCTTTTATTTGTTTCTTCAGGAGTTCCATGACCTGAAAATAATCTCATTGTCCAGAGTCTCCCACGATACATTGTTGGATATACTCCTCTAGTATAAGGAGCTTGCCCCGGAAAACCAACTTTTTCGAAGTAATCTCCTTTTACATCTAAAGGTGTATATAATTGCTTTATTGGTATGTCAGAATCAGTAACAAATTTTACATCACGTTCTTTTGTATCTTTTAATTTATTGTCCCATGAATCCTTTTCTTGTTGAATTTTATATAAATAATTTTTATCAAACATAGTTTAAATCTCGATTTTTTAACTATTTAAGTTATGTTTTCATTTAATTTAAAGTAAATTTTTGAAGCTAAAAAGTTTTAATAATTAAAAGACTTTCAATTGAGATTTCAATTATCAATTTGATAAAATAAATAATTGTATTTAAAAGGAAAATGAGAATATTTTAAAAAAAAAAAGAAAAATCCAGATCTTTATTTGATGGCAATTTTCTTCTTTTCTGGTACTACCGGCTCAACTTTCGGAATTTTTACTGTTAAGATTCCCTTATCGAGAGTAGCATCAATTTTGTCCTCATCAATGCTGTCAGGTAAGGTAAAGCATCGGTAATAACTTGATGAACGGTATTCTCTCCTAACTAATTCACCATCTTTTTCTTCTCTCTTTTCTTCTTTTACTTCACCTTTAATTTCTAAATTTCCATCTTGGATTGAAATTTCGATATCCCCTTTATCTAATCCAGGTAATTCTGCGCTAATATTAAAGAATCCATCAGACTCTGTGATGTTTGCTAAAGGAGTTCTAAAAATTGGTTCATCATCTTTTATTATCAGAGAAAAAGGTCGCCGACGCCTAATACCAAATGGCCAATCTTCAAAGAAATTACGTTGCATATCGTTGAATAGTCGATCCATTTCTTGAAATAAAGAAAATGGACTTTCTCTTCTTACAGTAATTTCTCTCGATTTTTGGTCTTCTTTTTTCTCTTCTTTACTTTTTTCTTTTTTCTTAACATCAACTTTTTCAGCCATTAAATCCACCTCTTATTTCATTTTTTATTATGTCAACTTAGAGTTGACAATGGTTAATTATTATATGTTCATTGACATATTTAAATCTTACGATTTTTTGTATATTTAGATGGGGTAGTCTCTCATTAAAGTCTTCAAAATTACAGAATAAATATAAAGAACTCTATATCATAAAACATTCCCTTTAGATAAAGTTTAATTTTATCGGATTTAAAACAAGACTATGGATAAAAATGTTACAGAATATATCGAAAATCAGAAATCTCATCATAAAGAAATTTGCTGGAAACTAAGAGAAATTATAATAAACACTTTTCCAGATATAATCGAGGAAATGAAGTATGGAGTACCTTATTATGGAAACAAATATTATATCGTAGCTTTAAAAGCACACGTTAATTTGGGTTTCTCGATTACGGATTTAACAAAAGAAGAGATTGCCCTCTTTGAAGGGAGTGGTAAAACAACAAGACATATTAAAATCAATACTCTTGAAGATATAGATGAAAAAAATATCATAAAACTCTTGAAAATTGTGAAATAGAAAACTCCAAAATTATTTTTTTTATCAATAATTTAATAGAATTATAACAAATAAGAAAATGATTAGATATGTCTGAAAAATTATGGTTTAAAGTCGCAAGAAATTTCATAAAAGCAGGAAGATTGCCAATACGAGTGAGTGATATCATTATAGAAATAATGCAAACCTTACTAACTGAAGAACAAGCAAAGTTTATTACGTTGTTAAAGAAGCAGTCTTACAATATAGATGAGATCAAACCTTTAACTGATATGGATGATGAGGCTCTTACTAAGATGTTGAATGATTTGATGGATATAGGTGTGATTTCTGGTATTCCCAGCAGAAGTACAGGTGTTATGGTTTATCGGAAGACTCCCTTACTTCCAGGAATTATTGAATTTACCTTGATGCGTGGTGAAACTGATGAACGAGCAAAAAATTTAGCGCGTTTATACTCCAGATTATATAAACAAATAGTTAAAGATACTCAAAATAATTATGATCAAATGGTTCAAGAATTTGAAAAAGGACCTTCACTTGATAGAGTTGTTCCAGTTGAAGAAGAAGTAGTAGTAAAAGATGAGGTTGTTTTACCCATAGAAGAGATTTCAAAACTAGTTGAAAAACATGATACTATTGGAGTGACGGTATGCTATTGTAGACATAAAAAAGATCTACTTGATGAGCCATGTGAAACAACAGAAGAAAGAAGAAATTGTTTTGCATTTGGTAGGACAGCCGAATTTCTTATCCGACATGGTTTTATTGAACCAATATCAAAAGAAGAAACAATGGAAATAATGAAGAAAGCTGAAGATGAAGGTCTTGTTCATAAAGCATTTCATTCAAATTTGGATATAGAAAAGGATCTTGATGGTATTTGTAATTGTTGTAAATGCTGCTGTGGAACATTTTTACTCCATTATACAGGAGCTGTTCCTCTTATGGATTTAACTTCACATTTAGCTCATGTTGACGAAGATTTATGCTCTGCATGCGGAACCTGTGAACAACGTTGTGCTGCTGAAGCAATTGAACTAATTGACACTGTTGCTGTCGTTAATGAGGATAGATGTTTAGGATGTGGTGTTTGTGCTCATTTATGCCCTGAAAGTGCCATCACTCTAGAGCGAACAGAAATGAGAAGGGTTTTTATACCTCCTCCTAAAATATCCTAAAGTCTTATAATTTTTTATTTTCTTTCTTCTAAGTTAGAATTATCTTTAGGTCTAGAAAAACGCTTTAAAACCCTATCTGCTCCTTTTTGAATAAAGTAGGAAAAAATAAAAATGAAAGGGACGAATAACAAAACTAAATAGAGATTTTCAAGAGCAAACACATCTATATTTAAACCTTCTGAGAGAATGGAAGTATAGATAACTAGAAAAATCCTATGGAATAGATAAACACAAAATGTCGAGTAAGCCACTATAGAAAAAACCTTATTTATTTTAATTCTTGGGAGTAGAAGTTTAAACGAACTTATAAAAGCATAAGATAGTGATACTATAAAAATGATATAAACTAATATTATCAGATCTATCAATAGAATCGCTACTGCAGATTCAATTATACCCGGTTGTAAATCTAAAATAAGGAATAAAAAAGTAGTTCCATATTCCGAATTAAAATATGAGAAACAGAATTGAGTTATTGCTAAATATACTACAATACTTAGAAAAGCAGTTCCAAATCCTATAATAACAGGAAGATGTTTTGGTTTATTCTTTAAAATTTCTTTAACTCGAGTATATTGTGATGATGTATAAATATTCGCTGAAATTATACCCAGAATAAAGAAAATATAATAATAGAAAAAACGGTATTCAAATAAACCAGTATAAATGTGTATAATGGCAAATAATAATAGAATAACTAAAGCGGTAGGTATTATCCATTTAATAGAGCCTGTAAAACTTAAGATTATAAATACTAGATAATAAATTATAATTATCCCAATAAACCAAAGAGTCCAAATAACCCATCCATATGCTGGGGCAACAATCATTTGTATTCCAATAACATGTGCGAATATGTAGAAAAACCCCTGATCCCAATAGCCAAAAAAAATAATAAATAAGATCAAGGCAATCCAATAAAGGGGAAATATTCTTAAAAACCTTTTTTTAAGAAAACTAAATAGCTTTTTAGTGCTATTAATTCTTCTATTATTCTTATTTAAATAAAGGCCAAATCCTGAAACAAAAACTAAAGATCCCATAGCAGTATGAATTCCAAGTGTATGAAGTAAAAAACCTTGGTAGGGAGTGTAATCCATAGCGAAAGGATATGCATAATTATTTGGTATATGAATCAAAATTACAACAATTAAAATTGCAATTATTCTAAGAATATCAAGTTCAGGGAGTCGATTTTTTTCCATAATAATTTTCCTTGATCAAAAACTAATATCCTAATTTATTTCATTTTTATGGTGCTAGACTAATAAATTTAATCGCTATGGCATTGCTAAATCAAGATTTTGAAACTCAATATCTTAATTTGTTGTTATCAGATGACAGTAGCTATAGAATCAAATTTAGAAAGAATAATGAAAGTTTTCTAAATTTTAAAATCAATTAAAACAATGAGGTTATTCAAAAATAGTTCGAAATCCTTATGATCATAAAAAGAACGAGTAAATTTTAATTAAATCATTATATTTTTTAAAAATAAATCTCTAATTTAGCATATTATGACAATTTATGATATAAAAACAATTGTTTTTGATTTAGGAGGTGTATATTTTACACCAGGTTCTTTTTTAGCAATTGAGAAAATTAAAGAGATTTATGATATTGAAAATGAAAATTTACTTCGGGAAATATTTAATGATAAACCAAATTCAGAAGGCAATCTTTTGCGAAGAGGGTTAATGACCATTGATGAATTTGAGGAAAAATTATTCACTAAATTAGGGATCAACGCAAAAGAAAAAAAACATACTCGATATATATGGTTTGGTTCATATTGTATTCATTATGGTATTGAAGACTTATTACAAGCCTTAAGAAGAAATAAATATCGGCTATTAATATTCAGTGGAAATGTTAGAGAACGTATTGAATATTTAGAAAAAAAATGTGGATTTTTAATGTATTTTGATGATACTGTCTTTAGTTTTGATTATCAGATGAATAAGAATGATATTGAATTTTATAGAGAATTAATTAAACATATTGAATGTGAACCGTCTGAAGCACTTTTAATTGATGATGAAAAGAAAAACGTAAAAATTGCACGATCTTTAGGTTTTAATGCAATACATTATTACTATACTGAAAAATTAATAGAAGATTTAAAAAAATACAGTATCTGTTATTAGAGTTCCTAATTTTATCCCGGTGGTAAATCTATCAATATGGGTATATGTTTTAATTATATGAGGGCTACGACCTCAGATTTTATAAGATGGAAAATCTTGAAAACTATAGTTATGAATTTATGGACTGTTTAAATTTATCCTAAATAACTATTGATAAAGAGTTTAAAAATGATAAATATCTATAATGATCTAACTCTCAACATATATAAGGCTACAATAACAAAAAAAATACCTTATAATAATGAATCCCGCGGATTTAGTTGTATATATCAGTTTATTTGTTTCAATTGCTGTGCTTTTCTTCATAATCTGGGATCACGTTAGGGATGACAGGATTTTAGCTCGTGAAGTTCAAGATTTTTATACTGATATAGAGATGCTAATATTTACTAACCTACAAGTGAAATATTATGAAATTTTACAAACAAATAAAGGAGAAATGGAAGAACAAGAGTTAAAAACATTAGTAAAAAATAAGAATCGAGATATAATTCAAAAAAGTTATCTTAATGCTAAAATTAATCAAAATTTTAAATTACATGCCCAATATCTGGGATTAACTCATAATAAGGATAATGATGCTTATTTAAATGGGACAATCTATATTTTAAAAACTGATGGCAACTTATTGAAAAGAAATATCGAATTTAACACCGAAGAAAATATAATAACATCATATACGGAAATCAAACCCGAACAGATTAAAGAAATATTAATATATCTTAACAGTTTACGCTTTTATTGGAAGAAAAAATATTTTAAATTTATTTTTCGACCTCACTTACATCAAAAAATAGTTTTTGATGATTTACTTGGTTATAAAAAACCATTAGACCAAAAAATGCAAAAAGATATACGTAAAATTTGGAGAAAACGAAGTAAAGCTTCAAAATAAAGGTCATTTTTTAATTCCTATTAAATTTTAATTCTATGAGTCTTTGAGTTTTTTATAAACTCTAGAAAAAGAATTTAAATGATTTTTGAATAGATTTAATTTAACTCTTTAACATATTTTTATGGAATTTTTAAATGAGTCAAATTCAGATAAGTCTTCCAAATGAGCCAAAAAAGCATACCGAACTCTTAATTAGTGCTATAAATGAGAAACTTGATATTAAAAATATGATTCTATTAGAAGGACCTACCAATTCATTAATCATTATTCGTTGCCAAAGGAATATAGTTCCTAAAGTACTTGAAGTATTGAATGAAGTTGGTGTAGGAATCGAATTTGGGATAATAGATATATTAAAATTACAAGCTACAGTTCCAGAGTTAAAAGAGGATCAACTAGATGTTTCCGAAGAACTATCAAGTAGAATATCCGTAGAAGAAATCGAATCCTCAATAAAAGAAGGAATGGAATTAGATATAACTTATTATCTCTTTATTATATTAGCTGCTCTTATCGCAGGGGCAGGGCTTATTTTAAATTCTACTGCAATTATTATCGGGGCAATGATTATTTCTCCATTAATGGGCCCTATTCTAGGTGTTTCATATGGAATAATAAGCAAAAATTATCTTTTAGTTAAAAAAGGAATACTTGGCCAAATACTTAGTGTTCTTATTGCAATAGTAATTGGATTTTTATTAGCAATCGTGGCTTTACTTGTTTACAGTTCACCGTCTATAACGCCTGAAATGATGAATAGAAATTTTCCAACGATTTTTGATTTGATCGTTTCTATCGCTGCAGGTTTAGCAATAGGATTTGCCATTACAGGAATAATACAATCTTCTTTAGTAGGAATTGCTATTGCGGTATCATTGATGCCTCCTGCCGTTAATATTGGAGTAACTCTAATTTATGGAAATATGCTTTTATCATTTGGAAGTTTTGTTCTTTTACTGTCAAATATTCTTGCCATTAATTTTATGGCTATTTTAATATTAAGATTTAAAAAAATGAAAATTTTAGAAAAAAATTACCCTTTTTGGAAGGGGCCTGAGGAAAAGGTAGGTCATTTAAGTATCGGTGTAAAAGTGGTTAAAAAAAAACCTAAAAAAGCTAAATAATTTTAAAAATATTTTTATTTTGAAAAATAACTAATTTTTTGGCTTCCTACTTATAACAAATTAAATAAAGAAAAATAGAATACAAGCTTGATGTACTCTATAAAATTTTATGTTTAAAAATTATGTTATAGACATCCCTAGCAAATTTGGGTTGGAAATCAAAAATTTTTTGAGGATTAAAAGTTAATAATCGAAATTTAACAATTATGCTTATATTAAAATTTACTATGTCAAATTGGGGTTTAATCCGAAATATATTCTTCTGATTATACGAATCGCAAAGTTCTGCAACTTTATTGATGATAACTCGAAATCCTTTATAAGGAAAAGCCATTCTAAAAGTAAAGTTATATAATTTAGGAAAGTATTTAGTTGAAAAGGAATCATAGACTCTTTTTAGGTTATTTTCAAATTCTTTTTTGGATATCATAATATCTTCATAGATATCTTTAAATCCAATATCTTGAGGTGCAAATATCTTACGTTTAAAATCTTCAAAAGTTTTTTTTTTCCCTAGATTTACAGTATAATTGACAATTGTAGAAGAAAGAACTTGACTATTTGATTTTTCGATTATTATATTATCAAATGTCTCTAGCTTCACTTTCGTTAAATTTATTGCCCGTATAATACCCTTATCTCCGTCAATTTTGACCAAATCGTCAACTTCAATAGATCTTATTAACATTATAACAATACCTGAAATGAAATTTGCAAATATACCACTAGAAGCAAAACCTATTGCTGTACTAATTGCTCCAGTAAGCACAGCCATGTAAGTTTGGTCAATGAGAGAAATGATAGGAAACCCTGAAATAATAAAAAAAACTATTATTAGAACGGTAGCAATTTTTAAAGTAAAATTAACAATGATTTTTTGCCTTAAAGGTATTTTTTCACTTTTCATAAATGTTGCAGAGATTAGCTTATTTAAAAGATAAAAACCCACTCCAACAATTAACAGATATATTAGTGCTTCTAAATCTGAATTAAATGGCAATTTCAATCTACCTCTTCGCTATATTGGGAATAATCTTTTGTTTTATCGTTCCATCCATAATTTATTTCTGTTTCATAAATTTTAAATAGAATATCTTTCAATAGGGGGTCTGTATAAGTTAAGATTAATTTAGGATCCTCTGTAATAATTTGTATAGTGATACTTAAACGATTTATAACCCCACTAACAGTATTATTTGCATAAAAATAAGGTCTAATTCCAAAAATGGGTTCATATTTTTCGAATATTGGTGCTAATAACTCATCAAGTTTCTCTGTATCTACGGTCCCTAATAGTTCAACTACTTTAATATAACGCGTGACTTTTTTTTCACCAGTTATTAATTTACCGATTTTTCTAACTAGTTCCGAAATTTCTATCTTTTTTTCCTTTTTAAGAGGTTTATGAGTATAGCGAACTACTGATGAGTTAAATGCATTCTTATTGGGAATATAAGTGATAGATCCATCAAAATCCAACAATTTCAAGCTATTTAAAGTAATTTCTTTTACGATTCCTTCAATTCCGTTTGTTTCGACTAAATCACCAGCTTCAAAACCTTCTGAGGATAAAAGCATTACTCCTGAGGCAATATTATTAATTATATTTTGAAATGTTAAAGCTATCGCCACAACCAGAAAAGAAATAATTGCTACAAAATAAATTGGTGAAAAAGAAATTAACCAAAGTGGAAATATTAGCCATATTATATTTATAATTATCATGATTATATAACGAACTAATAAGTTTTTAATCAAGCTATGAAATATATCAATTAATATTGACCTTAAAACATAAGCAACCAAATTTAAAAGTACTAGATTTATTATTAATTGCTCAAATCCAAAATAAAAATAGATTAATACAATAATTCCTATAATTGATATCCATATGACTATTTTGTAAATTCTTTTCATACAAAACCATTTCTCCAAGGTTTTATTATCTTGAGAATAGAGATTTTATTTAAAAAAAATATAAGAAAACTTTTATTTTAAAAGTTGGTTAATTAAATTATTAGTTAAATTTAAGTCTATAATGTTTAAGTGAGATAATTTGAGGCGATTTTCTAGACCTCTTAGTAAAGCAAGTCCTTCAAGTAAAAAGAGAAAAAAAGTTGGTCTTCCTCCAGGAACTCTAATTTATACAGGAGATAAGGTAGAAGAAAAAACTAAAATAAAAGTAACGGATTACACTGAAGACCATTTTAATTTTCAAGAATTTGAAGACATTCAGATGGATTTTACTAAAATTGAAAAATCATTAATTAGATGGATTGATGTGTATGGGCTTGCAAAAATAAAAGTTGTTGAAGAGATTGGTCGTCAGTTTGGTTTACATCCTCTTGTTTTAGAAGATATTTTGAGCCCAAATCAACGGCCTAAATTAGAAGATTATGGGAATTATATTTTCGCAGTACTAAAAAAGTTAAGTTGGAATCAAGAACAAGAGAATTTTGATTATGAACAAATTAGCATAATTTTAGGAGAAAATTATGTAATCTCGTTTCAAGAGAGAGATACCAATATTTTCAATCCTATTTATGAGAGGATTCAAGTTCCAAAAGGAAGAGTTCGATTAATGGGTGCAGATTATCTATTTTATGTCTTGATTGATATCATAATTGACAATTATTTTATTGTATTAGAAAAGGTAGGTGAGGACATAGAAAATCTAGAGGATATTTTAATAAAGAATCCTGAACCAGAAACTTTACAACTTATTTATCGATTGAAAAGATCTTCGATTGAGTTAAGAAAATCAATTTGGCCAATAAGAGAAATAATAAGTAAGCTTCAACGTGAGCAATCGATACTAATCAAAGATGATTTACAGATCTATTTAAGAGATATTTATGATCACATTTTTAGAATCAGTGATCTTTTAGAAAATCATCGCGACATTATTTTTGGGATGTTGGATATGTATCTATCAAGTGTGAGCAATAGGATGAATGATATCATGAAGGTATTAACAATAATTTCGACAATTTTTATTCCGTTATCATTTTTAGCAGGTTTTTATGGAATGAATTTTCTTCATATGCCTGAACTATCAAACCCAGTTGCATATCCATTCTTAATATTTATAATGGTTGTAATAGCTGTTGTTATGATATCTTTCTTTAAAAGAAAAAAATGGATATAAAATAGTTATAACCTTTTTTTGTTAATTAATTTCTTTATGTAAAAGGGGAGTCCTGATATCTATATGATTTTCTTTGCAAGCATCCAATACCGCTTTATGTAATTCAGATTCGATTAGGGGTAAATTTTGTATATCGCTTATGAAAATATATAACCTATATTCGACAGCATAATTCTGGAAGCTATTTATCCAAACATACGGTTCAGGGTCTTTTAATACATACTGTAGCTTACTCGCGGCTTCTAATAAAATCTTTTCAACTTTTTTTCTATCTTCTTCAAATCCAGGTGTTATTGTCACATGCCTTCTAATGATATTTTTTTTCCCTAAGTCAACAATCTCGTTTGATATTAGCTTTTGATTAGGTACAGAAATCTTAATACTATCAAGATCAATCATAGTTGTATAGATCAATTTTATTTCGATAACGTCAGCAATTTTACCATCATATAATATCCTATCACCAACTGTAAAAGGCCTACTTACCATTATAATAAGTCCAGCAATCATATTTCCTAAAGTATTCATAGCAGCAAAACCGATTATAGTTCCACCAGCTAGCGTAAATAATGCTGTTATTAAACCTAAGCTTTCTGCGAACTGTATAAGAATTGCAGTCAAAATTATTAAGCTAATTAAATATTTAACTACTTTTGTGATATTTTTTGCCGTATTCAGTTCTAATTTCTCATGTTTAACAAGTCTTAAAAATTGCCTTTTAATCAAGAAATAGACAATGTATCCAATTAGAATAGCTAATGCTGAAACAATAATAGGAAAAAAATATAAAGCTAACCAGTCTAAAATTACTTCGAAAATATTTTGAAATATCATTTTTACCATCCAATTTTCTATATATTTCCTTATAATCTTTATTTATTTAACTATATGATTAGAGAGTAAAACTTTATCCTGCTAATATAACTCCAGGATGTCTTATTTTCTCCCTTTCTGCCAACCTTAAGGATAGTTCTTTCTTTAATTCAGCAAGATTGTTTTCTTTTTTCTTAACATCTTTTTCCTTTTCCAATACATCATTTTTTTGTTCTATTAGATTCTTTTTTTGGTCCTCGAAATTATTTTTTACTTTCAAAATTTTGTTTTCTGAATTAGATCCTCGAACTACTTTAAGATATATATTTTGTTTCTTAGCCAATTTTTCTCGCGCTTTTGCAACGCCTAGTTTTTCTTTAGATAATTTTAATTTTTGTTCAGCGATTTGTTTCTCAGCTGAAGCAATATTCTTATTAACCTCAGCAATTTGTTTTTGATTTTTTGCTATTTTCTCGTTGTAAATAGCATAGTCGTTTTCGTTTTTTAATTCCTCTTCTGAAAAATCTAGAATTTGATTTTTTTTAATTTCTGATTTTTCCTTTGCTAAAACTCTTCTCTTTTCGGCTAAATCCTTTTTTATGTCAGCAATT
This sequence comes from Promethearchaeota archaeon, assembly GCA_016839635.1. The sequence continues at coordinate 74,734 of JAEOTV010000073.1, forward strand.
TCATATTCAATTTTTAATAGAGTTTCTCTTGCCTTTGACTTTTTAATTTCAGCTAGAGCATTAATTTTTGATTTTTGGGCTAACTCTTTTTCAAACTGAGCTATCTTCAAATTGTTTTGAGCTTCTTTCTCTATAATAATTAAATTTTCCATAATTTATTACACCTTTAAAAACTGATTTAAAAAATGAATTTACAAACACATTTTAGCTATTATAGATAGTATTTAAATTTAATTTCTTAATGACAAATGATTAGATTTTAAAAGGCTTTCCGTTTTTAAATTTTAAAATCCATAAATGCTATATATATCACCGAGAGCTTTAAGGATTAATTTGTAAATGTTTTTAACTAAATTTTAGCTTATTTCACTTTTTGCAGACTCTTTATTCTTAAATTTTACCCGATCTATAAAATCTTATTTAATTTTAAATTCCAGATGAATTAAATTCGATGTTTTTTCTTCTATCTTTGTAGTATATTCAATATCAAAATATTCAGATAATAGGTATTTATAAAATATTGTGAAAAAATTCGAATAGCCCTCATCCATATCATGTAAACCTCTAAAAATGAAAGAGTTATCTTGAGTCTGAATGTCAAGTGTATTAAACCATTTTAATCCATTTTTGCCAAAAAAATTAATTATAAAAGCTGTGTATGACTTTAAGGTTTCTTCATTCATCTGTTTTGCTGTTGAGAATTTCATGATATCTGAAAATAAATCAGCAAAATCTTTCGCTATAATATCTAAAGTTAAATCATCTGATTTAGACAGTATCTTAGAAAAAATAGATTTAGATATCATAATCATACTATTATTTTGATTTAATAATTCTAAATTTAGCCATTGTTCAATAGCATCTTTTGCAACCAATCCACGCGTTTTATTCTCCTGTTTTGCTATTAGCTCTAATTTATTAATTACTTCTTCTGAAAGCCTAAATCCTAGAAAATTACTTTTTTTTTTAATTTGTTTTTTCGCCATTTTGAATATAATTCCTTTTTGCTCGTTTTTCCTTCTTTTTTATATAAAAAAATGATATTAAGGTATATAAAGTTATCGATAGATAGCTTTGTTGTCAAATGAAAACATTTAAATAGTTTGCACTCATTAAGATATAATAAACATAGAACAACATAAAATAAGAGGAAATTAATTTAAAATGAATAAAGACTCTAAAGAAAAGAAGAAGAAGAAATATAACTATGAATATGATGATTATTACGAAGATGATAATTCTAATGAAGAAGATGATAGGGATAATGAATATGAGGAGGAAGAGGAAATTTTAGAGGATTCGGATGAAATGTATAGTTAAGTTAATAAAATTATAGTAAAATCAATAAAAAAAAGGAGATATGATTATGGAAGAAACTAAGAATATTGAAAAAATAGCGGAAGAAAATTCAAATTTAGCGAAGATTGAAAAAGAAACTGCAAATGAAATGAAAGTGTTAGCTAAACAGTCAGTAAAAAGAGCTAAGGCTAGAGAAATGCTTGCTAGAAACGAAATTGATGTAGCAAAAATACGAGAGAGATTATCTGAAAAAAGTAAGAAATTAGTTGAAAGAAAAGAAAAAGTTAAAGATCTTTTAAAATTTGGTGATGACCTTTTAAAAGCGGAAAAAGCTCAAGCTATCTACAACCAAGAAGTTGCCGAAATTCAAATTAAGATTGCCGAAATTCAGAAAAAGATTGCAAATGTTGAAACTGATATTACTGAAGTAAAAGTTAAAATTGCCAATAAGAAGCTTGATGAGGCTAAAGAAAGAGGTAATTTAGCTAAAAAAATAATGGTTTATGTAAAATTAGTAAATACTAATGCTTCTGGTGAGAAAATTACTAAAGCAGAGGAAGCATATCTTAGAATTCAAAAGTATTTAAATAAGCTTGAAACCGATGCGATGGAATTGAATAAAGATATAGTTGAAAAACAGAATAAATTAGCTGACCTTAAGAAAGATCTCTCAGAAAAATTAACTGAACGTGAAAAAATTAGACCTTTACAACCAAGTTCTTAAATATTTAATTAATTCACTTTTTTTTATATTTTTAAATTTAAAATAGACCAAATATGGTAAAAAAATTATGTATGATATTGTAATAATAGGCGCTGGCCCAGGGGGTTATCATGCTGCTATTCGTGCAGCTCAATATGATGCAAAAGTCGCAATAATTGAAAAAGATAATGTTGGAGGGACTTGTTTAAATCGAGGATGTATCCCCACAAAAGCTCTTCATAGCTCGGCAAAATTAATCGAAAATATTATGCGTAATTCGAAGAATTTTGGAGTGGATATTGAGGGAGAAATAAAACCCAACTTCAAAAATGCTGTTGAACGAAAGAATTCTATTGTAAAAGATTTAATTTTAGGTATAGAAATATTAATTAAACAACGTAAGATTGACTTGTTTTATGGAATTGGAAGTATTTCAGGAGGATCTGCAGAGGAAGGTTTTACTATTAAAATAGAAGGAAAAGAGATTAAAAAAATTGAAGGCAAGCGTATCATTATTGCTACAGGATCAAGACCAACGTTAGTGCCATCATTTAATATTGATCATCACCAAATTTTAACTAGTGATGATATCCTCGCTCTTGATTTTAATGTTGCACCAAAAAGTCTTCTAATTGTGGGTGGTGGAGTAATAGGTTGCGAATTTGCAAATATATTTAATAGATTTGGTACAAAAGTAACGATTTTAGAATACTTACCAACAATTCTTGCTATTGAAGAACCTTTAGTTGTCCGTGAACTTAAGAAGAAATTTAATGTTATGGGAATCGAAATTTTTGAGAATCGAAATATCATAAGAATTGAAACTATGAATTCAAAAGTAAGAGCAATAACCTGTAACTCAAACATTCAACAGAATGAAACTAAAGCAGCTGAGAAGTCTATTTATGAAGCAGATCTTTGTTTAGTTTCAGTTGGACGTAAAGCTAACATTGAAGGGTTGGATTTAGAAAATACTAACATAGAAATTAATCAGGCTAAAATTAGAGTAAATCCATTTTCTTTAGAATCGGATGAGAAAGGAATTTATGCTATAGGGGACGTTACTGGAGGTGTTATGTTAGCACATGTTGCGAGTTATGAGGGGGATATAGCTGTATTTAATGCTCTTAGTAGTATTGGAAATTTTGATACTTTTCCAGTAGTAGCAGATTACTCTGTTATTCCTGCATCAATTTTTACCGCTTTTGAAATTGGGTCTGTTGGATATAAATCAAAATTTCTTGAAGATAGGGGGATGAAAATAAGAACTGGGCGATTCGGTTATGCCGCTTTAGGAAAAGCAAAATGCATGGGTGAAGATGAAGGCTTTTTAATGATTATTACAGATGAAGAAACTGATGATATCTTAGGCGCTTCTTGCATAGGTGTTGCAGCATCAGAATTAATTGCTGAAATTGCTCTTGCTATGAAGAATGGTTTAACAATACATGACATCACCAATACGGTACATAGTCATCCTACTTTATCAGAAATGGTTTTAGAAGCCGCAGAAGATGTTTATGGATTATCGATTCATCGAGTACGACGTCGCATAAAACAAAAAGTAGATTTAAAAGAAGACATGATTAGGCAATTTGCGCAGAGTGAAAAGTTAAAAAAATATGGATTAATTAAATTAGAAACAACTTAATTTTAATAAAAACCAATATTTGAATTAAAAAATTAATTAAAATAGCATAATCATTGGAAAAAATAACCAGAGATAACAATTATAGAATAAAAATGTGGTAAATAATGATTTTAACCTTAGTTTTGTTTGGACTTTTAATAATTTCTTTTATAATAATTGTATACATATTTAGAGAACATTTGAAAAAAGAATCAAATGAATCCCTAATCATTCTTATGGCAATTTGTGTTGCGATGATTTTTTTAATCCCTGTAATATTAGGAATTACCCATTAATTATTAGTGTGAAATTTCTTAGTTTTAGTATTCTTTTTTATGACTTTTTTCTATTTTTTCTTTTAATTGCTCAATTTCATTATTTCCTTTTTCAATCTTCTGTCTTAAATTTGTAGTTTCAAGACTTAGTTCATTTAATTCATGAGCAACCTTTTTTTTATCTCCTTCTATTATCGCTTTTTCGATTTTGTTTAATTCTACATCTAAATGTTCAATTTTTTTTTCTTTTTCGTTAATTAATTCTATTAAATATTTAATTTCTTCTTCTTTTGCTATTATTTCTTGTAATATCAATTCTTTCTCGTCCATATCAATTAATTCTTCAATTCTAGTAATGTATCTTTTTATAGCAGTTAATTTAAGTTCTTTTTCATCCTCTTGCCTAAAAAAAAGGGCAATATTACTATCTTCACCAAGCTTTAAAATAATAATAGAGAGATCAATAGTTTCAAAAATAATTTTTTTATAATTTTCAAAATTATAATTTGAAATTTCGTAAAGTTTTCTAGCTCGGTTTAATATTTCTGCTAAATTTTCACCTAATTTTGGTATGTTAATCTCTTGCTCAAATGTAGTTTGAAATATTATTCCATTATTATAGAACATCGCTATATGTTTAACTTCTGGTAAAGCTGCTTTTATCCTTAAAATATTTTTAAATACTATTTTACCATCACCTTATTATAATTTCTCTTAATTTATTGCTAAGAACTTTCATATGAGAGTTAATCTTTTTTGATCCAAATTTATTCAAACAAAAGACTACAATTAAAAATATACCCACAATTCCTAAAATAATAAGCCCAATTTGTGTATAGAAAATAATACAATAATAAATTGAAATTATTATTAATTGATAATTTGTTGTAATAAATCCTAATTTGAAAAATGATTTGAAAGTTATAGGGCGTTTATTTTGTTCTGCAATATTAACTACAAGAATATTATCACCTAATGGTGTTAAATTATCGCCCCAATTTGCCCCAAATGCAAGACTGTAAAAAATCTGTTTTCTATTAAGTATTGAAGCAGTTTCAGTCATTGAATCTGCAACTGGAATTAATACTTTAGTAATTGGAATATTATCAATACAACTACTTAAATAAGCTGAAAACCATAGTATCAAAAGAAGTTGAAAAAAGAGATTAGATCCACCAATATTTAGGATAAAAATTCCTAGAGCCTCCGTTGCTCCAGTTAACTCAAGTCCTCCAGCAATTATAAAAATGCCCATTAGATAAAATATCAACTCAAAATCTATCTTGCTTATAATTTCTTTTGGATCTAATCTCGTTAAGACGATTAAAATTATAGCCGTGGTTAAAGCAATGATATCTGGAGAAAGGAACGAAGAAGGAATAAGTGTGAGCATAATTAATAAACCAACTAATGAAAATAAGGATTGATATAATAATCTTTTATTTTGAACAACATTCCATACATCAAATTCTTTTAATGCTTTTTGACCTTCCTCAGGTATTTTTAGCTCTTTTTTATAAATAAAAATGAATAATAAAAGTGTAAATACAAAAACAATAAAAGATATTAGCCCTACATTAATAAAGAATTCTAAAAATTCTATACCTGCATATGTTGTAATTAAAATGTTTGGAATTGAGGAAATTGAAAAAACTGTTCCTCCAATATTTACTAATACTGCTTGGGTTAAGATGTATGGTGTTGGATTTATGTTTAAAATTCTTGAAACCGTAATAGTGAGAGGAATAATTATAATGACAGTTAAAATGTTATTTAGAATTGCAGATATAAAAACAGTGACGGTACAGAAGATTATCATTAAATTAACAGGCTTTCCTCCAGATAGTTTTACTAATTTACCTGCAATAAATTGAAATGACCCAGCTTCATGAGCAATTTGTACAATCATCATTGTTCCAGTTATCAAAATTAAAGAATGCAAGTTAACAAATCCTTCAGCAGGAGACCCAAATAGTAATTCAACTATTATAGAAAAATCGAGACCTTCGATAAAAATAAGCACAAAATATGTAATAATTGCACCTAATAGAGAAGCGATGGCTCTATTCAATTTGTTAGTAATAATTAATAGAATTACAGCAATAAAGCAAGATAAAATTATGATAACACTAATTATCATACATACATCTCTTTATATTCATTATGTATACTTCTTAAATGGTTTTAGCTCTTATATTAAGCTGTAATTTTACTGCTGTTTCTTATTAAAGTTCTATTTTAAATCAATGGGTTCTTTATGAAAATCGATGAATTTTATCTTCGTTCAGTAATAACTCTTATTTCTGAAAGGGGGATATAAGATAGATTCTCATTTTTATCTTCTAAAATAACTATGTCCGAATCAGTTATTGAATTAATTTTTCCAGCAAATTCTTTACTAAAATTTTTTATATAGATATATACAAAAATGTCTATTAATCCTTCAACAATTTTTCTTGGAATCATTTTCTTTTTATTTCTTTTTTTTGTTATTCTTATTCTTAGTCGTCTATAAAATTTTCTACTTTTTGTATATGATGTTAAAATTCTATTTAAGTTTGAAGTCTAATTGAATTAAAGAATAAAATTATTCTCGAGACACATAATATCTGAATTTTTCATCCTCTATCTGCCACGCTTCAAAGAAATCGAAAGGTATTTTAGTTTCCCATATCTTCTCAATATTTTCAATTCCTTTATAAAGATCTGTTAGAAGAGTTATATCACACGGATAATTTCTATGTGATGGATAAAGTTCAAGTTTTGTGTGTTGTTCGCATAAATCTATTAATTTAGAAAGAGAATTAAGAACTTCAGGAAAATTTTCTCTTTTAGGTAAGAATTGATCTCCATAATAAGCCACATCAGTTGTAAAAAGTTCACCTGTGGATGTTAATAGGCAAATTGAACCAGGAGAATGTCCAGGACAGTGTATTATTTTTACTGCTATTTGATCTAAATCAAATGTATCTCCATCTTTTAAAGGTTTGACTACTTTTGCTGGTGGGATTAAAAAATCTTGGTCAGCGTAAATCTTTACGACTTCATTAGGAGAGTCTTTAAAATATGAAACATCATAGGGTTTTGAAACAATATCTACTTCATTTTCATGTATGCAAACCTCCTCAAATTCTACATTACCAAGAGGGTGATCCCAATGATAATGAGTATTGAAAACTAAGAGTTTTCTTTTTCCAATCAATTTATCTACAATCGGTTTTAAGGGTGAAAGACCACATCCAGTATCAAGTAAAAGAGCTGTATGAGAACCTAAGAGTAAATAAATGTTGAGGGGATCGTTTGTATATACGGGATGAATAAGTGAGATATTTTCCATTATTACATATAGATAATCTTTATGCTTTGAAACTGTAAAATGCTGGTCGTCATTAATCATAATTTATGTAATGATAGAAAATGATTTAATACTATTCATATATTTCAGTTTAAGAATCATGGATATATTTGGAAAGAACGCAAATAAAGCTATATTAAGGGCTGATAAGTTATTTAATTATTTCCATCCATGTTTATCATATCCAATTTCAGACATTGAAATTGAAGTTCCAAGAAAATTATAAAAAAAATCGTTTTAGTAGAGAAACTTACTAAAAAGATAAAAAAAGATATCCTTTATGTTCGATAGTCTACGCTTGGAAGTTTATTTATAGGGTAAGGTAAATATGCATCATCAGGAATTGGATCAATGTAGCACTTCCTAAAGTTTGAATCTTGCATTCTACAGAATGGAACTTTATGATTATAAGCAGGGTGTTTTACCATTCGCATCCATATCTTTTTTAATGGTTCTTTTCGAACATTTCCAAATGAAAGAGGCGCGAAATCACAAGGACAAATATCTCCATAAGCAGAAGCATAGAATTGAATATTTCCTCCTAAACATCCTATTCCCGATAAATAAGACTCTACAGAATTTTGCCAACTTTGCGATGATAGCGGCGGGAGCTCACTCTTACTGAATTTTTCAGCCGAGAATTGATGTAAGTCTTCCCTCAGTTTAAAAGTTAACATTTCACTGGTATCATGCAGCATTTTTCCAGTTGGAACACAATCGAAAAGCATTAAATTATGAAGTTGTAGTTCTTTAGCGTAGTCATACAACTGTCTATAGATACCTTTCTCGGCACCTGAGCGGGTAGCATATGAAGAAAATCCCGCAAAAATTCCTTTTGATTTTGCTCTTAAAAGACCTTCGATTGCAATCTCGAAGAGCCCAGGTTTACCTCGTAAACTATCATGTTCTTCTGGATTAGGTGAATCTATACTCAAAAAAACTGAATAGAGACCCGCATCCGCTAGTTTCTTCACATTTTCATCTGTGAGAAACTCTCCGTTTGTAAACATTACAGGCATAGCTTTTTTGTCATCTACATAAGATATAAGCTCGAAAAGGTCCTTACGTAATAAAGGTTCTCCTCCTGTAAAAGCAATTATGGTTACTCCTAATTTCTGAGCCTCGTCAATTAGCTTTTTTGCCTCCTCTGTGGAAAGGTATTTCTGATTTTCCCTAAGATGCTTTCCAGCACTGCAATGAACACATTTACATTGGCAATCATACGTCACCGCAAAAGTCATTGCTAAGGGAAACGGATAAGGCATCAGTTGTGATCTTATTAATCCTTTTAAAGCACGAAACATTGGTTTACTCCCAACTGGTGGGGCAAACGTGTTGGCTACCTGATACTTTCCTTTCCATTTGCCAATATTAGTATATTGTTTATAGAAATTTGCTTGTAAGAGGAGCATAAAAACTAAACGGTATACCACAAATCTATC
>JAEOTV010000074.1 GCA_016839635.1 Promethearchaeota archaeon
TAATAGAGGAGCCTAACATTGAAATTAATTGCCCAATCCAAAAGAAAATATAATGGGTAAATGTGTGTTTAGTAGCTCTTGACTCCATGGAAAAAAAAATTTATCATTATATCAAAAGTTTATGAAAATGGGGAATTGTTTTTCAAAATATCTTAAATCATAATTTAATGCAAAAATAGAAAAAGTAAAAAAAATGATTTATTTTTTATATAGTGGATCAGCTTCTTGCAAAACGCGTCTTTGGACTTTTCCCATGATACTCTTGGGAACTTCGTCAATTATATCAATTATAGCAGGACATTTCCATTTTGTCATATTCTTTTCGGTCCAGGATATTAATTCTTCTCCAGTAATTTTACCTTCGTATCCAGGTCTTAACGAGACCCATGCTTTTGTGATTTCCCCAACTTTTCCTTTAGGATCAGGTAACCCCGCAACGGCAGCTTCTGAAACAGCTTCATGACTCATAAGCATTGTTTCAACTTCTGCTGGATAGACTGAATGACCTGCAACTTTGATTAATTGTTTCTTTCTGTCCCTTATTGCTATTGTACCATCTTCATTCATAAATCCAATATCACCAGTTAAAAGCCATGTTCGACCATCCCATTTTTTTAATGTGTCAGTAGTTTCTTCTGGTTGGTTTAAATATCCTTTCATAACTTGAGGTCCACAAGCACAAATTTCTCCAGTATTTTCCTCACCGTATTTTGACCCTGGTAAGCCAACTGCGATAGGTCCTTTCTCAAAATCGTCGGTATCAAAAATTCCCCAATCCGTACCAGGAAGTGGCATTCCAATCGTCCCAATTGGACTCTCACCGAACAAATTCCCCGCACTTATTACAGGACTCGCTTCTGAAAGCCCATACCCTTCTACAATTTTTCCTTGAGTGTTTTCTTGAAAGGATTTCTGTACAGGAGCATGCAAAGGTCCAGCACCTGAAATACAGAGTCTTAATCTACCCATTAAACTCGGAAATTTTTCTAAGTTCGGAAAATCCGCTATCCTCTTGAATAATATTTCTGCACCCGCATAAAAAAGACCTTTAGGAGCATCAATATGAGTAATTTCTTTTAGAAATTGTTCTGTTGGAGGAGGTCTTGGGAAAAGCATCATCCAACCTCCTAAGGCTATAGCTACATTCATAACTGCTGTCATTGCAAATGAATGATATAGTGGAATTGCCCCAATATCACCTACACCAGGATCTTCACCACCCACCCATAACATACATTGAATTGCATTAGAAACTAAGTTGAAATGTGTTAAAACCGTTGCTTTAGGAACCCCCGTAGTTCCACCAGTCATAATAAATGTAGCTACTTGTTCAATAGGATCAAATTCTACTTTAGGAAGATCAGGTTCGACATTAAGAAGATCCATAAATTTAATGGCACTTGGAAAATCAACTTTTCCTTTTGGGATTTTACCAATGAATTTTCCTAATCCTTTCTTTAATCCTGATAATCCCGAAGCCAAATCTGCTATATTTGTATAAATAACCATTTCGATATTAGTCTTTTTAATGATTGGTCGTGCAAGTTCTCCGTATAATGCATCCATTGTAATTAAGACTTTTGAATTAGTCATTTTAAGTTGATGTAACACCTCTAAAGGTTTGTAGGTAGGATTTATCCCTGTGGCTATTGCTCCCACTTTTGTTACAGCATAAAAACTAATCACATATTGAAAACAATTTGGCATTAAAAAGGCTACAACATCTCCTTTTTTGACTCCTAATTTATGGAGGGATGTTGCTAAAGAATCTATAGCCTGTCCCGCTTCCTCGTAAGTCATCCATGATTCAATAAACCACATCATCCTATCATCAGCATATTTCTTACGTTGCCTCTCAAAAAACTCACCTAATGAAATCTTTTCAAATTTGTGATTCTTAGGTGTTTTTTCAGGCCACCATTTCTTAAACCACGCTTTATTTTCGTCCACTTGATATTCAGACATTCTTTTTCACATTTAAATTGTTCTTATTGGATAATATAAAATAATTTTACATTAGAACACTATGTTAAATTAGCTTAAATTTATAAAGTTTATAAAAAATAACTTTCATCAAGAGACTTAGATGCCATTCATAGAATTAAGAAGTCGATTGTAAATTGAGTATTTGATATAACTTTCTTAACTGTGAAATAGTTATAAAAGGTATTATATTTGAATTATAGTTAATTTTTTCTATCGCTCTTAATTTTACTTTAACTTTTTTTTTTGAGAAATAATCATTTCCGATCATTCTTTTCTTTAAGCTTTGACGTTGAATTAATATAGGCTTTATACCAGCATTTAAAGAGCCCTCAATATCTTCTTTACTATCCCCGATAAATACAACCTCTTGAGGTTTTAAATCAAGAGTCTCAAGAGTAATGATAAAAATCTGTGGATCGGGTTTTTTATAGCCTATTTCTCCTGAAATAGCTATATAATCAAAATATTTTATAAGTTTATATTTAGATAAAACGGAGTAAAGAAAAGGAGGATGGTCAAAATTAGTGATTAACGCGAGATTTTTCTCCCTTCTTAAAATTTTTAATAATGGAATTGCTTCTGGATCAATTTCCACATACTTATGCCAAGAATTAACACATTCATTAGCAATTTTTTTAATCTCACTTGTCTCAAGGTTCAATCTTAAATCCAATGCAAAATCCTTAATTCTGTTTTCATAAATTGTTAGAGTTTTATCTTTCTCTATAGGTTCTTCTCTTGTAAAAAATCCACTACATAAATTTGCAAAATCACTTCTTGAAAGCTTTAGACCATAATTTCTCATGAGTGTGTAAAAGGTTAACAGCCAGTTATCCCAAGCTTTTTTGATATTCTTTGGTATTAATAGTGTACCATAAAGATCAAAAAAAACTCCTTTTATCAACAATTTAATTCATTAAATTACTGTGTTTTAATAAGGTATCTAAAAATTATAATAATAAAAAATATATGATAGTAGTAATTCAAAATACATAGAATTTGAAAAAAATATAAGAAATAAAAATGACTTGTATTCACGGTTTGGATGAAATAAGTTGCCCTACTTGCCGAATAATAAGATCGAGCACACCATTAAAAGGTATTAGTTTAAAGAAGATAAATTTCTTCAATGCTACTAATTCTCATTCTAGAAATATAAATCTTGAAAAAAAATTAATAGAGGAAATAACCCTTAAAAGAAGTAATCCACATCCTCCTAATCTTATTTCAAAACCCCGTTTCATTAATGAAATTCCTAATTTTAAAAATGAATTATTCTTAGAGAGATCTAAAGAACTCGATATTGTTAAAGAAGATAATTACAGAATCATTAAAAAAATTCCTCTTGAAAACCCTGAATGGAAATTTGAGGAAGAAGACTAAAATCTCTTATCTAAATTTATCCTCGTTTTAATTCATTCCCTACTTATTACATTATTATTTTAAGGGAAGATATCATTATAATAAATTATAACCACATTTACAAAATAATTAAGAAGTGATATGAATGGCTCATATGGAAATTACTTGGCTTGGACATGCCTCCTTTAAAGTGAAAACTCATAGTGGAAGAATTATTTATCTGGATCCTTACCAAATTAAAAAGGGAGAGGAAAAAGCAGATATAATTGTTTCAACGCATTCTCATGGGGATCATTTTGACTCAAGTAGTATACAAAACCTTATGAAAGATGATACAGTTGTTATAGGACCTGAGAGTATTGCTAGCAGCTTGCAAAAATTTGATGGGACACCGTTGAAACTAGGGCACACATTTGACTATAAAGATCTTTCAATCGAGTTAGTTCCAGCGTATAATATTAAAAAACCAAACCATCCTAAAAGAAATGAATGGGCAGGAATTATAGTTACTTCAGAAGATAAGAGTGTATACCACGCTGGAGATACTGAGCGTATCCCTGAAATGAAAGATTTAGCTAGTCGAAATATAACTGTTGCTATGATGCCTTGTGGAGGAACCTATACAATGGACTTTGACGAAGCTACCGACTCGATTGTTGATGTAAAGCCCGAGATTGCTATTCCAATGCATAATTGGGGCAAGGATTTAACTGAGTTCAAAGACCTTCTAGAGAAAAAAGACCCTAGCATTAAAGTAGAAATACTCGAAGAAGGTGGTGACCCGTTAAAAATCTAAATCTTAAGTCCTTTTTTTACTTATTCTACCCCTTTCTCTTTTTTTTAAATTATAATTATAAGATTTATTAGTTGTAGTTTTATTCATACCTATATAGCTTAAAAGAGGTTTTTCATTACGATTGATATACATTTTACTGATGAAGCAATAGAATATATAAACAAAGAATTAGAAGTTAATAGTGACCTTGTGCTCACAATATCTCGTAAACCAAAGACATCCTGTTTTCCCATGTTTACTGGAAATATCATTCGACTTGAAACCAAAGAAGAGTTCAAACCTTATTTTGAGAAGTATATTGAAGTGGAAGAAAATCTTTACAAGAATAAATTTAAAATGTATATCGAAAAACGACTTCTTGTAGAAGAAGGAAACGCATATAATTCCACAATTGATGTAGATACATTTGAAGAAGATGGAGAAATTTACGGAAACCTAATCGAAGAATTCATTTTAATTAAGGCATAAAATACATTTTGGCTTTATTGGTTAGTCTAATGATTAAATGAATTATTTATAGCTTTATAAATAAAAACAACTTAATACAATACATGTCAAAAGTAGACGCATTTATTAAAAAAAAAGATGAAGAATACGAGGAAAAAACTCTAAGATCAAAACATTACCAATGGTACATTGTAATATTCATGGGCTTGGTGGGTTTTCTTGATAACAACTTAAATTTAATGGAGGGTCAAGTAGTCCCTTTCATTCTTACTGAATTTAGTTTGGATGCCTTTGTTTTTGCTTTTTGGCAAGGAATTTTTGGGATCGCAACATTTTCAGTCTTTATTTTATCTTGGTTTACAGATGCCTTCGGGAGAAAGAAGGGTGCTTTTGTTCTATTACTTTTAATGGGTATTCCATCGATTTTAATACCCTTCTTTTCACCTAATATTTGGAGTTTTTATATTCTATATACAATCCTTATAACCGGTACAGTCAGTAATTTATGGGAGATACCAGTAAGTGAAGAATCTCCCGCCAAGAAAAGAGCTATTTATGGAGGTGTAGCAACCTTAGTAAGTCTCATACCTCTTGCTGCGATTATAGGAGATGACATTGCAGATGGTTTAGGTTGGAGATGGAGTTATGGAATTTTCTTTTTTGTTATGATAGGATTATTAATTATGTGGTATTTTATGAAAGAACCTAAGAGATGGGTTGATGCCAAGGAAGAACGCGGACATGAATCTCTTAAGTTTAAGAAAGCTTTAAAATCCTTCAATAAAAAAGACTGGACATATGCTGCAATGGCATTTGTAGTTTATGGAATTTGGGCAATTGGTTTAAAAATAGGAAATACATGGGCCCGAGAATACTATATTGATACAGGATCTCCCTGGGCTGCTCAATGGAATATGATTATAATGGTCGCAGGTCTTATGCTTTTATTAGGTGCGATTGTATCTGGTATAGTTATGGAGCGAGTATCAAGGAAAGTGACTCTAATATTTAGTACTATTGGTTCATCGTTGGGATTTATCTTATTGGGAATTACAGGACATCCTGCAGCTTTGTGGACAGCATACTTCGCTATGACAGTTTTGTTTACATGGATAATGGTTTATTTCACTGAAGTATTTCGAACAGAAATTAGAACTACTGGAATGGGTATAGCTTCGTTAGGTACAAGGATTTCATATGTATTTGGTCCCTTAATAGCGGCAGTAATGTTAGCAACATTAGATTGGGTAATGTTCTGGGTTATTCCAGGATTATTGTTGATAATTCCTCTATTCATATTATTTCTGAAACCTTATGAAACAAAGGGTAAAACTTTAGAGCAAATCCAAGAAGAGAGATAAAAATAAAAATCGAATATTATTATTAAATTATTTTTTTTTATTTTCCATACTTAGTTTTTAGAAAATGTTATCTTCTTAGTACTATTTTGTACATTCAATCTTTTATTAAGATAAGATTTTAAACTATGGGTTTTAAAAGTATTATATAAAATTCAAAATATCAATAATTTTAACCAATAATAGTGCGAGATGTGAAGAAAAATGGAAATCGATGAAGATATGAAGTCAAATACAAGTGTAGCATATATCTCCATGGAGATAGCTGTTGATTCAAATATCCCTACATATAGTGGAGGTTTAGGTGTATTATCTGGAGACACAGTGAGATCAGCTGCAGATTTAGAAATACCTATGGTCGGGATTTGTCTATGTTATAGTTCAGGATACTTTTATCAATTTTTTAATGAATTTGGGGAACAAAAAGAAAAAGAAATCGCATGGAATTTTTATTATGAGTTTGAAAAAGTAGAAAAACCAATTATATTGAAAATTGAAAATAAAGTTGTTCACGTGAGTGCGTGGTTGTATCGAGTAATAGGACAATCTGGCCATGTACTTCCAATTTACCTTCTAACGACTGATGTAGAAGGAAATGAAGATTGGATGAAAAAAATGACCGGTTCTTTATATGACAGCACGAGTCGTTGGAACAGAATAGTTCAAGAGATAATTTTAGGAATTGGAGGTGTTAAACTTCTAAGATCATTGGGATATAATAATATTGAAACCTACCATCTTAATGAAGGTCATGGTTCTTTTGCTACTCTAGAGTTGTTTAATGAATTAGGGAGTATTGAAAAAGTAAAAGAAAAAGTAGCTTTTACAACCCATACACCTGTACCCGCGGGGCATGATCGTTTCAAACAAGAATTAGTTGATAAAGTTTTTGAAAATAAAATGCCAAAAGAAATACGAAAGCTAGCAGATGATCATGGAGAATTCAACATGACTTTCTTAGGTATGGCATTATCAAGATATAGAAATGCCGTAGCACGAAAACATGGAGATATCTCAAGAAAAATGTTCCCTCAATATGAAATTGATTATATTACTAATGGAATCCACTTACCCTTCTGGGTTTCCAAACCTATCCGTAAGATTTTTGCTCGAAAATGGCCAAATTGGAGAGCAAATCCTTCAGTTCTAGAGAATGCAATAGAATTAGATCCACTTGATCTCTTCGATGCTCATATTGAAAACAAATTTAATTTAATATCATATCAGAAAGGCCATTCATGGAATTTGTTAGATGAAGAACTAATTACTATTGCCTTTGCTAGGCGATTCGCGACATATAAAAGAGCTATATTAATCTTTCACGATATTGATAGACTGGGTAAAATATCGAAAGATCATATCCAATTCATTTTTGCAGGGAAAGCACATCCCAAGGATCAGATGGGAAAAGATTATATTAAGAAGATTCACGAAGCTGGAGAATACTTATACGACAACTATGGGGTGAAAGTAGTGATGATGGAGAATTATAATATGGATCTTTCTCATTTGCTCGTATCTGGTGTAGATGTTTGGCTAAATACCCCAAATAGGTATCGTGAAGCAAGTGGTACAAGTGGAATGAAAGCTGCTCTAAATGGAGTACTAAATTTATCAATTCAAGATGGTTGGTGGTTAGAGGGCTATAGAAAGAATCCCCTCGCAGGTTGGGCAATTGGTCCTAATGATTCAAACCCTGATGACCCTGGAGTTTCAAATGATTGGGACATTGATTCGAATGCGATTTATGAAATTTTAGAAAAGCAAGTTATCCCAACTTATATGAATCATGATGAGTGGCTGTACAAGATGCAATGCGCGATATCACTTGCAGCATACTTCAATACTCACAGAATGATTGAAGAATATGCAGATCGTGCTTATCTACTTAAAAGACAAAGGCCTTGGAAATATGTAAGATAATAAATAAATGATATAAATTTTTCAAATTTTCTTCTTTATATTATTATACTTAAGAATTTCCACAGTTGAGTAATTTAAATGGACGAATTTTAATGTAATCATCGAATCTATTTTGATTCATAAAAGCTTCCAAAACCTGCTTTAGAATTATTTCCATAGCATCGATACCAAAAGTTAAACCTTCCATATCTCTTGAGATTAACAGTAGAAAATCTGAAGTTACTTCAAGAAAATAGCATCCTGGATTTAATTCTTTTTCAGAATGCACTTTAATGATTTCATTAGTTTTTTTAACGATTTCTGATGTAGTAAATAATACTATAAGAAATTTATCAAAATAATCCTGTTTTAAATACGTATCTCTTATACCTGCAGCTTGTGAAGCAATTTTTGTATAAGATTTAATTAAATACTGAAGGCGAGTTAACTCCTTTCTAAACTTGCTCTTATTATGAAAAAAAATGAATTCACTATTTAGTTTTAATGGTTCTTCATCAAAATATGTTATTTTAAGTGGTGGTTTTTCAAATTCAAATTCTTTGAGGAAAGTCGACATTTTATATAACAGACTCAATAGATTTATTTAAGTATAGTAAATTTCATTTAATAAAAAACTTCATCATTATAGCTTGTAAGTTAGCATTGAGAAATAAATATAAAAATTATGAAATTAGGAACGCTTAATTTAGAAAATAGGTATATATTAGCACCTATGCTAAATGTTACAACCGCACCTTATCGGAGATTTTGTAGAAGACTTCAACAAATTGGCCTAGTTTATATTCCAATGCTATATACTAAAAAAATTGAGAAAAATCCTAAATCTATTGAAAAAGATTTAATCAAAATTGAAGAAGAAAGACCTATTGGGGTTCAATTAATCGGTTCTGATCCTAAAGCACTGAAAAAAACTATAGATTATCTCGATAGTTATAATTTCGATATTATCGATTTAAATGCGGGATGTCCGTCAAAAAGGGCTATTAAGGCCCAAGAAGGGGGATATTTAATGAAGGATTTGGAAAAATTAAGTATTTTATTAGAGTCTGCTGTAAAATACTCTTCTAAACCCATTTCCCTAAAAATCAGAACAGGATTTGAAAAGCCTGTAAATATTAGGAAATTAACAGATATAGTTAACAAATCTGGGATTGATTTATTAATAATACATGCCAGGACTGTTTTAAGTAAATTTAATTATGGAACATTAGATTTAGATACAGTAAAAGGGATAAAAGA
>JAEOTV010000075.1 GCA_016839635.1 Promethearchaeota archaeon
CTACGGGAAGTAGAAAGAGAGGCACGCAAAATCCGAGGCCGTCGTTAGATTTTCTCATTAATATTATTTTTGAACAAAAATTCTATTTTTTAGTGAATTTTTTTTTAACCTTTAAACCTGATTAATTGATCTTTTAAATCTTCTGCAAGATTCCCTAATTTGTTTGCTGTTGATGAAACTTCTTCCATAGAAGCTGATTGTTGTTCAGTGGATGAATTTATTCCTGTTATAGAATTAGACGTTGAATTAACAAGATTTACAATTATTTTAATTTTTTCTTTGGTTGTATCAACAGCATTTCTGGATTCTTCAGCTAATTTTCTTACCTCATCAGCTACTACAGCAAATCCCCTCCTAAATTCACCAGCTCTTCCCGCTTCAATGCTATCATTTAATGCTAATAAATTAATCTGTTCAGAGACATTAGTAATCAGATTTATAATATTTTCAACCTCATTTGAAGATTGCATCATAAGGAGACTTTCTTCAGCAACTCCTTGTGTAGTCATGGCAATTTCTTCAGTCGCTGCAATAACTTCACTTGCGCTAGCTGCTAACTCTGTTGCGATATTTGCTAGTTGTATTGAACTCTCAGAAGATTTTTTGATAACTTCCGTTAATTTATTCTGTGAGGTTGTAATAATTATAAACACATTATTTACACTTAGAACAATAACAATAATAACTGCAGGATACACTATGAAGTTTGTAATTCATGAATTATTAAAAGTAGTCGATTGAAGACAAGCAATAACAGCAATGAAAACAATCGCAGATAGCATTATAAACGTTATTTTGTTCAGGTTTTTTGTCCTGTTTTTTCCGAAAATCAAAAAATAAGTTAATGAAAGTAAGGCCCAACAAATAAATAGGAAAACAAAATTAAGGTTATTATCATAAGTTGCTTGGAATATCATAAAATTCACAATTTTGTATAATTAAAAATATTTTAAGTATCAGTTTTTGGCTTATTAGTAATTGAATCTCTTTTTAAAGATGACCATTTACTTTTTTGTTAGTTTTAGAGTAATAAAAATATATTGAATATGCTTTCATAACTTTTGAAATATGAAAACATTTAAATAGTATGTTTCTCATTCTATGATTGGATTTCATAAAGTTTGAAATTTGAATAGGTGAAAAAAATTATTTTAAACAAACAGACTAGTGTATTGGAAGAAGCTGAATATATTATCGTTGGTGAAATGACCCATAAGGATCATTTAGATCTTAGAAAAATATTAATCTTCATATTGCTTTTAATTTTTAGTCTCTCATTTTTGCATTTTAATAAGGTAATGAGTTATGAAAAATATGAGAGAGTGCAATTTGAATCAGCTGGAGCAACTCTTTATGCGAATTTATATTATCCCTCTAATACATTGGAATTTCAGGAAAAAAGACCACTTGTAATATTTTGCCATGGAATTGGGTCAAAAAGAGATTTTGACCTTAGAATCCCTATTGAAGTTTCTAAAAGAGGATTTTATGTTGTTGCGCTTGATTATCAAGGTCATGGTGAGAGTGGGGGGAATATCAACAATATAGATTCTTACACAGGTATTCCTGCTTTGGCTCAAGACTGTTCTAAACTATTAGATAAGTTAGAAACTTTACCATTTTATTCTACTGTAAATATTTCTCAGATTGGATTAATTGGACATTCTCTCGGAGGGATGGTGGTCCTAATGAATCAAGCGTTAGATCCTCGTTTTAAGGTAATTATTGCATTAGCTCCCCTAGTGGATTTTACTCCTCCCAAATTTGGATTTAATGAAGATTTCGACATTAATTATATCCCAGTGAATTTATTGAATGAAGAAAATACTCAAAATCTATTAATTATTCACCACATAAATGATGAAATATTAGATTTCTCTGAAAATGCTTTAAAAGCAAAAGAATTAACGAATTGTATTGTTATTCCTATATCTGGTTTTTTACTTGGAGGAGCTCATCAATTATTCTCTGATAATGTACTTATCAAGGCAATAAATTGGTTTGAGCTCCACTTTTTTAGTTGCTCAATTATTAATGGGCCAATCGTTTTTACATTCTATTTAAATTATATATTGATTTTTGTAAACATCATACTTATTTTCACAATGGTTATTTCCTTAATATCTGTGTCAAGTAGAATCTTTTTTAGAGAGAGGAGAGATTCTGAGAGGTCTGATCAAATGAGCTATAATTTATTATTTGGCACATCAAACAAACGAAAACAATCTATTAAAGTCATTATCTATGTAGCAGGTTTTTTATTGAATTGGTTATTATTTGAGAGTATTTTTGGTATAAAAGGTATTCTTTATAGTTCAATTAGTATGATTTTTGTTTTTGCTATTATTAGATCCTTTACCTATTTTAAGAAAGCCAAAGATATAAGATATAAATTAAACCTAAAGAAAATTATAAAAACGCAATTTAAATTAACCTATTTAATATTTGTGGTTATTTGTTTTTCTTATCTCATAACTATTTATATGATGTTCTCATTTTATTATCCATTTGGTTTCATTTGGCCCTCTAATTTTATTGTCCATTTTATTTTGGGATATCTTGTATTTCCTGTATTCTTTTCAATCGAAATCTTACTTAGAAAAGTGATTTATCCACAACTAAGCTTTATTAAGCATAAAAATAGAGTAGTAATAATAATAGCAATTATAATAATAATTAGTCTTATGTTTATGACACAAAAGCTATCATACTTTCCTTCAGTTATATTTATGTATTTAATATTCTTGCTCGTTATTCTATTGAACACAAAGATTTTTCAAAATGTAAAGTCATTCTATCCGATTGTTCTAATCTCATTTAGTACTATCCAGATATTCTTTGCTGCTGTCCTTTCAAATGCGATTGGAGTGAGTATGGTTATATAATAAAAACAATTTCAAAGGACTTTATAAATTTGTTCTGAGATAGTTTGTATATGTTTTATACAATTCTCGATGATTTAATTCTTTATCAACAACTGACATTAAAGCCTTCAAAATATTCGAATTATGAACTTAAGCTTTATAATTATTTTTATGATAAGACACAAATAAACCCATCCTATATCATTCTCATCAAAATCGAAGGGATTGATTTTATTTTCTTTTTTGTACAACAAAATACATATTTTCAGGCAAAAACCTTTCTAAATTCAATAAGGAATAATATCAAGCATAAAAAGGTTATGATAATTAGATTTGATAATATTTTAATAAATCTAATCTTTAATCTATTTCCTGATTTATGTATAGATGATATTGAAATTGAAATCAACAAAGTAAAAGGTAAATATGAAGTATCAATTTGTTTTTTGAGAGAATTAAACATTTATCATATAGCGGTGGGTGAGCGTGGGTGTTACATTAAAGCTGTGAATGAGTTGATGGATAAACATATTAATTTTAACAATTGTTATACTCCCTTAACAATAAAATGTAGAGCAACTGATTAATTTCAGAGTTTTTTTTCTAGTAATGCACCTAATTCTGCAATTAACCAGCAAAGTTCTTTAGAAGTGGATGATGATTTATATATTTCTTCTGTTTTTTTCTTTATATCTTTTTCAGAAGCATTCCCTTTTATAAATTTCAATTGTATTACAGCAAGTTTTCTACACAAATCTTCATAAGGGTGGTTTTCTTGAGCAAGGTTATGTGCTGCAATAGTAATTTCACCTTCAAAATCCGGATCTATTCCCGCTTCGATAAGCTCTTGAGTGTCATTAATTCGAATTTTTAATTCAGGTCTTTTTTCAAACGCAGCACCAGATTCCAATCCTTTTTTTAGAAGATCCATAATTGCTAGGAAGGAACCATATTCTTGATTTTGATGTATAATTATGAGTTCAGGTGCTTTTTTTCTTTGATTTTTCAATTTTTCGGTTCTTTTTATGCCTAAATCGTTCTTCTTTTTTGATGCTTTTGAGCCAATCCATAAATACAATGTCTTAAAATCATCAATTAAAAAAACTTTGTTTTCATTGAAGTCCACTTTAGCAACCTTTCTTAAAGCTCCATTTTCAGTAATACTATATAAAAGCATTCTAATTCTTTATATAATTAAGTTTAATATACTAAATAGAAGTAAATTTACGATATAAATCTTTATTACGTGTGAACAAATAAATAGAGATTCTTTAAGGCCTTTCTTCAAAATATCCGAGTAATTTAAGATTGTTATACTCATCATGGAGAAAATCACGTAATGCGGTACGAATGGCTTCTGACCTTGAGGCAACAATCTTCATACTCATAAGTTTTTTAATATTGATATCATAAATCTCGGGCAAATTAATGGTTATATTTACCATTTTCTTCTTCTTTTTCTTTTTCTCGTCATCTGCCATTTTCTTTACTCAAAAAGTTTTTGTTTCTAAAATTCTCTTATTTCTAATGACAAAAGTGAATTAGAAAGAAGATATATTCTTTGCCCTTAATTATTCACTCTTTTCCAATATTAAATTATAAGTTAAGTATCTTATTAAATTTTGTTGGCAATCTACCTTGGGTATAAATTATTTTGATTATTTAATTACTTAGATGAACGTTTGGTATTACAAATTAATAGTCTAGATGAAAATATTTTATTATTTCTTTAAGATCTCTTCCAAGACAATTAGAAGGGCAAATGAGGAAATTTCATAATCGTTCTTCCGATTTTATATACCTTCCACGGCTTTCAATGACATTTATATTTTTAATAATCACTTTCCATTCATTCGAATCGATTTTCTTATATTCTGAGCTATATCCTTCGAGAAACGCATCAAAGCAAAATTTATAATCTTTACCATGAGACGATATTAAAACTCTTTTAAAGAGGTGGAGATCGACGCTTTTATCTTCTACCGTATCAGAGTATTCATGTAATCCAAAATCTATGAGAAAAATGTTTTCCTCTGGAGTAATTATAATATTGCTAGTGGTAATATCACCGTGGATATGTCCATGTATATGTAGTATTGCTATAGCTCTACCGATTTCATTAAAATAATGTTGTCTTTTACTATCTTCTATATTGGACAAAATTTCTTTTAACTTAACACCTCTAATATATTTCATGATGATTGTAGAATTAGATGTGTCAATTTCAAAGACTTGAGGAACTTTTACTCCGTATTTTTTTACCTTTATTAACGCACGGCCCTCATTTAAAGTTCTTTCTGTTCTAATTCTTTTATCCAATTGTTCTATTCGGTATTTCTTTGGAATTCTATATTTAAATATTACTTCTTTTCTAAACCAGTGACCATAGTATAGATTTGCCTCCGCTCCTTTTCGTATGATTTTATCCTTCTTCACTTCAGCACTCATTAGTTTTTACGACCTCCATGGGATAGTTATTTGATCCATTCTCTCTTTGGGTTTAATCATTGTTTCAGATATTTTATGTCCTCCTTGTTCTTGATATCTTAAAACACCAGCCCAACCTATCATCGCTCCATTGTCGCCAGCATATTTTAACGGTACGACTTCAAATCTTGCATCATGTTCTTTACTGATATATTCTATCATAGATTGCAATCTTTTGTTTGCGGCTACACCACCAGTGAGAAGAACTTCTTTTTTTTCCGTATGAGCTAGTGCTCTTTCAGTTACTTCCGTAAGCATACCAAAAGCCGTTTCCTGTAAAGAAAAAGCAATATCACCTAAATTATACTTATTATCATACTCTTCAGATTGAAGTAGATATTTTGCTGCTGTATAAAGCCCTGAAAATGATAAATCCATGCCTTTTACAACATAAGGTAATGGAATATATTCTTTTTTTGACTCTGAAGCTAATTTTTCAATTTTAGGTCCACCAGGATGTTGTAATCCCGCATCCCTGGCAAAAGAGTCAATCATATTACCAATTGCTAAATCAAGTGTTTCTCCAAATATTTGGTATCTACTAGATTCATAGGCACTTACAATAGTGTTTCCACCTGAAATATATAAAACAAGTGGATCTTCAATCTTACACATTAATCTACCAATTTCTATGTGTGCTATACAGTGATTCACTCCTACAATAGGGATATTCAAGAGTTGGCTTAGCATCCGAGCTACTAATGCGCCTATTTTTAAAACGGGTCCTAAACCAGGACTTTGACTAAAAGCTATTAAATCTACATCTTTTATTGAAATTTTTGCTTCTAATAGAGCTCTATTTATGATCTTCATAAAGTTGTTTAAATGCTGTTCTCTAACCAAAACAGGGTGGAGCCCTCCTTGGTCAGGTATAAAAATATCATTTATTAGACTATATGTATTTCCATTAAAATCGAGAATTCCCACTGAAAAAGTATGAGCTGTAGATTCAATACCTAAACATAGCTTTTTCATTAATTTCGCCACATAATTAATTCAACTTGTTAATTTTTAAGATATAAAAAATGAATTACATTCAATAAATGACTTACAAATATTTTTTCAATTAAGGAAAGTATCTAAAGATAAATTGCACTATGCTTTTTGGCGTTTCCGAGGAGTTCGTCTAGTTGCTTTAGCCTTTGGAGCGCCTTTTCTTTTAAATACAGTATATCCGCATTTCCCGCATGACCATCTTTTATGGGTTTTAAATAGCTCTTAAAACCTATCATAGTGATCAGCTAGGAAGTAGGATGGTCCGCACTTTGGGCATGAACGATGGGTTCTAACCAACTTATTTCCTTCAATTTTATAATAATCCGAAGAATTCATCTCAGTCTTAAAAGTTATAATTTTTTTTTAATTAGTATTCAAATAGATGTTTATAAGGTTCATTTCTTTTTTTCAATTGAATGATTTCA
>JAEOTV010000263.1 GCA_016839635.1 Promethearchaeota archaeon
ATTTAGATCGGATAATCTAATAAAAAATAAATAAGAAAGATTAGGTTAATTTTCCAACTTTTTATTATTATTCCTTTATATGTGAAGAAATTAGAAAATTGTTTACCCAAAGCCATTTAAATATGAACATCTCTTATCTCTTAATTATAAGATAATAATCCTACGTGATAGATTAAATGTATAACAAAGAAAGTTTCATGGTTGTTATTGAAAAGGCAAAGATCACCCGTAATTTAGCACTTTTAGAAGACGTTCACTTCTGTATTTTGGAACGCTTAGAATATCTCCAGAACTGCGATAGAAGACGCTTGAATAAGAGGAATTTCACCATCAAAAAGGAAATTGAGGAATTGGAACAATTAAATCTCCTCATATTTCACATCAATGCTAAATTACAAGCCAATATTCACATGGGATTAAAAAAACATCATAAAAAATAAAAGGAGGGTAAATTAAAAATGGAATCCAAGACCAAAAAGACCTATAAAAGCTCTTTTACTCCAGAGCAAAAAGAGGAGTACAAAAAGAAAAAAGAAGCCGAGAAAGAACAATTGTATGAACTCTATAAAAAGTTTGTAGAGAAACACACCATTCGCGATTTTATCGGTATAATCGCCAGTTATAAGACCATGCATAAATATTCTCTTAGGAATATGTGTTTAGTGTTAGCTCAAACTGAGCAACGCCAAGATAAGAAGTTTGTAGGAGTTCTTAACAGTTTTCAGAATTGGAAAAAACAAGATATCCAAGTTTTAAAAGGCTCAAAAGCCTATAAGGTATTAGTCCCTATTTTTAAGAAAATAAAGACCTTAGAATTTGAATCCGATGGAGAAGAAAAAGAAAAAGATAGGCAGACATTAGCCTTTTTTAAAATTGGGAATACCTTTGATATATCCATGACTACAGAATATAAGAACTACCTAAAGGAATCCGAAGAAATCGACAAGGTCATTATGAAAAATGCGGAAATTGACTATAACATCGCCTTAGACTTTGCCAAAGATAACTTTCCAGAGTTAACCATTAAGGAAGATTTCAAACCCCAAGACACCAAAGGACAATACGACCCCGCTACCAAAGAAATCGTTCTCTATGAACAATCAAGCCACACGGTACTGCATGAACTATCACATCATGTTGTTAAACATTGTCTAGACCTTAATATTCCCTATGCCAAGAATGAAGTGTTGGCAGAGTTAGGTGCATATCTTATAATGATTCGCTTTGACGAGCATATTGACTATAATTTCAAGTATAGCAATATCTGGAGTAATCGAATAACAGATACTTTTGAATTGGAGGAGTTCGAGCAATATTTTAAGAATTTGACTACATTTCTTAATACAATTAAATTATAATCAAGTTAATTGAAGAATAAAGATTTATTTTTTATATAATAAAGAAAAAAAAAAATTTAGTTATTTTTTTTCATCCATGCCTACTTATATTTGATTGATAATAAAAGATCGTTCTTTGTAATCTTTTTTCGGTTTGCATGCATGGTAAATGTTCTTGCTTGCTCAGTTAATGCTGTTGCGGTCTTCTCTAAGTGGTCAATTAACAAGTCAACAGCGTTTCTAGCAACGATGCTAGCGCCTTGCTGTTTCATCAACCGCCTAATAGGAGACCAGGCAAAATTCCACTCAAAGTCGATTCGACTTTCGATCTGTGTTTTTTCTTAGCCATAGTCTTATTCCTCCAACTTTTTTAACTTAAATTTTTAAAAATTTGAGTTTTTAATTTTTTTTAAAGTTATTAGTAAAGTGTCTTAGATAATATAATATCTGAAGAGTTATTTAAATGTTATGGCAAATCAGAAGAGTTTCATGAGTTAAATGAAAAAAAATTTACGACAAAAAATTTTTGTTATAAAAAAATGGTCATCATCTATGATCATTGGACTGTTGATCATAGTGAAGATATGAAATGTTTTTGTTTTGATCACCATTATTCAAATATTAAGTTTGATAAATTAACTTTTTATCTTAGTTTCGCTATGACTTAGTGGTGAATTAATAAAAATATGATTAATAAAAGTGATCCGCAATAAATGTTAACATCATCAATTATGTGATCATATAATGGTCAACCATTCGAAAAAGATGAAGTAATTTTTGTAGAATCAAAATTATTCGAATATTAAAATTGTATAAATCTTCTCTAATATAAGGTTTATTGAGATTTAATGACGAATTATAAAATTTTTTATTAAAAAAAATAATCCTTATTGGATGACTTAATATTTATTATCTGATCATATCAATTTAGTTATAATTGAATTAAGAAAGAAACATTAATTTCAATCTAGAGATCTTAGAAGTAATTGAAAAATAATCAATCATAAATTTATCATGAGAATAAACAACTTCAATTTTTAGAGAATAATAGTGAAATTTTATAATTTAAAAGAAAAATTTTAATTAAATCTGATTATTTATATTATCAAAATAGTGCTTAATTTGAGTAATAAATCCTAAAAAGAGAAAAAAGATTATGTCGCAAGAAATAATGATTCCTGGAAGTGTCGCAGTAGCTATTAAGTGTAAGGATGGTGTTGTGCTTGGAAATGATAGAAGGGCTACATGGGGTTACACAGTTACTAATAAATCAACCCAAAAAGTTTTTAAGATTACCGATTACATTGGTCTAACATGTTATGGTCTTATCGGTGATTTTCAGATACTAGTACGGATTCTTCGGGCACAAGCTAACTTGTATGAGTTAGAAACAGGTGAGAGGATTTCTACTAGAAGCATGGGAAAAATGGTGTCTAACTATTTATATTCAAGGAAAATGGCTCCGCTATATACTAATCTAGTTATAGCTGGAATGGACGAGGATGGACCAAAATTATATACTCTTGATGCCATTGGTTCACTTATGGAAGATGATTATGGAACTGCTGGGACAGGTATGTTACTTTCGATTGGTATTTTAGAAGCTGAGTATAAAAAAGATATGACTATTGCCGCTGGTGAAAAGTTAGTAGAAAAAGCAATTAGAAACTCAATTGCTCGAGATGCTATGACTGGTAATGGAATTGATATTTTGACATTTACTAAAGATGGTCCCAAAGAGAAGTATTTAGAGATCAAAGAACTAGGAGAATAATTTCTTATACCCCAATTTTTATATTTAAAATATTCTGCTATTTTACCAATAAGAATTTATTCAATGCAAGTATACTAATTATTAGATTCTCATGTATTAAGAACGGGTAAAATCAAGTTGAATTTTTCCGATAATAAGTTTAATGATATAAGAGAGATTCATGGTTTCACTAAAGATGAGATTCTAGAAATTAAAAAAATGGTTGTAAAGCTTAAATCTGAAGATTCTGAGGGGATTAAACTCGATGATTATTTAAAATCAAAGCTTCTCCTTTCAACTGAAATTTATGAGCATTTTTCGAGTTATATTAAGGATCTGAAAAATTTTGCAGAAAGTTATTTATTATCTACTGAAAAATCAGAATACTTTTATTTAAAAAATGAAGTATTAGAAGAATTACAACTCATTTCGGATAATTTACAAAATCTGAGCTCAAATATTAGGAATATTAAGAGATTAATAAAAAAAAGTTCATTATTAGACGATTCTTTATTGAAAATAGAAGAACTTCTTAAAGAGAGCACTCATCTTGGGTCTGAAATCCAGCAATCAATTAAAGATTTTAAATCCACCTATGAGGATTCAACAAGTTTATGGACTGAAATTAATAGAATTAAAAATCTTAATTTCAAATTGAATGAGTTACCTCTTTCAATAAAGAAATGGAGTGAAATTAAAGAATTAATCACTTTTATTATAAGTCTAAATGATGTATTTCTGAATAAAAGGAAGAAAGATAAAAAAGAGAGAATTTTAACATTTCATTTTGAAGAAATTTATCAATTTTTCAATTCAAAAGATGAAAACAAGACTAAATTTTATTCTGATTTAATCAATCTCTTATATTCAAATAAAGTATTTGAAGTATTCCAAGGAGAAGAATTCATCAATATTCTTGAAAGGAAAGAAGTTATACAAAATCTTAAGAATTTTATTACTCCATTGCTAAAACAAGTCGTTGAAGAAAAATTACAAAGTATATTTGCTGAAATAGAAGAATTTGATTTTAAAGAGAAGGATACAAGTGTTAATTTAGGAGCCTTTAGAGAACAGAAAATTAGCACTTTTTTACCAAAAATCGTTGATTATTATATTATAGGTTTGGAAAAGAATTTCCAAGAAAAAATCCACGATGTAATGGAGGCAGAAAAATTTGAAGAAATTACGAGTTTCTATTATGATAAAATTGAAGATTTTTCTGCAAAAGTTAATGAAATTGAAGATTGGATATTTAATATAGAAAATTTCTTGACTCCGTACGAAAATATTACAGCTTCGTTAAGAAAAATATTTTCAAATGTTTCTTCTGAAATATTTCGGAGAAAAAACGAATATTTGAGTTTTATTAAGACCGTTAAGGATGAAGAAACAAGAGTTGAAATTAGAAAGTTTATCTCAGATAAAATCTCTGAAGTGAATGATTTAATGAGAGTTTATGAGGATGAAGCATCAATTATAATAAAAGAAGAATTTCCTCAATTAAAAAGGATTAGAGAAATATTAAAAGAATATAGTATTAAAATCCAGAAAATTAAAGACTCTGTATATAAAACCTTAGACTCTGTTAAAACTAATGATGTAGATATTTACCAAGTAATAAAATATTGGGAAGATAGTTTAAACAGAAAAAGACAGCAATTAACTTTTCTAATGTCGTTACTTCTCAATAAGATATTTAAAAGTTTTAAAGATTTAATTGAAAAAGAAGGAATTCTGTTTGCTACTATTACTGAAATCACTGAACAAACAGAAAATTTTGAAGGATTACCCTTAAATTTTGCACTATCATCATTCTTAGCGGAAAAATTATCAGAAGATGAGTTAAAGGAAAGAATTGTTGAGATTAAGTCGAAAGTAAATCAATTAAATAATTCTTTAGGCCTTTATCAAGTAGAATTAGCAAAATTGGAGATAATTCTATCTAATAGAGTTAAATTAAGAAAAGGAATCTCAGCTTCAGAAGTTCAATGTACGGTTTGTCATAAATTTATTAATTTTGCCAAAGATAAAGTAATAACATGTCCTTTCTGTGGGAGCACATACCATTATTTATGTGTTGCTTTTTGGCTTTCAAAATATAATTCTTGTCCTATGTGTCAAAATAATTTTCTTGAGCCTCATTCAGGATTATTTGAAAGTGAAGAAGATCAAGAATTAGAAAGATATTAGAAAAATTTTTTTTTTTTATAAAACAAGTCATCCAAAATATAATATCCGTTCCAAAGATGAATAAAAAGGAAAAATAAATGTCGATAAACCAATTCGTACCCGAGGATTTCGAGATACCCACCCTGTTCGAGACAGATCGTTTGCGCCTTCGAATGCTGTCTGTAGATGATGTTGAAAAAGATTTCGAAGCAGTCATCGAAAGTAGGGAGCTTCTTCATACTATGTTTGGTGGTCCTTGGCCGAAACCAGGATTCACGCTTGAAGAAAACCTTATCGATCTGGAAAGGCACCAACAAGAGTTCCTCGATCGCAAGGCGTTTGCCTACACGGTCGTATCCCTGGATGAAACAAAAGTTCTTGGCTGCGTATATATCAATCGATCCGAAAGGTCTAACTCGGATGCAGTTGTTTTCATGTGGGTGCGTCAGACTGAATACGATGAAGGGTTGGATGAGGTATTGTTCCATACTATAAAGGATTGGATCAGCACAAAATGGCCTTTTAGGAAGGTAGATTACCCCAGTAGAGTTTAAGTAGAAAAAAGCTAAGTCAATACAGATTATTTCCTAAAATATCTATTTGAGTTATTTTTTAGGTGTTCTACCCTT
Organism: Promethearchaeota archaeon; assembly: GCA_016839635.1. The sequence continues at coordinate 5,889 of JAEOTV010000263.1, forward strand.
TTAATTAGATCATATACTTGGAGGGAATATAATTAAATTAAGAATTAAATATAGCCCAAAAATTATCATAAAACCTCCACAAACAATTCACTATATGATGAACCTATAAAAAAGAAAAAACTCTGAAAAATGTAGAAGTTGTAGGTAGGAAGGTTCCTACCCACAAGGACGAAATCTAAGAAATCAAAAGGCGATGAATACCTTCCTGAAATCCAAATGAAAAAAATTAGTAAGATTATTTATGTCTAATGCTATTTAATAAAAATGATGGGGCAGGATTTGTAATTTTTTCCAGATTATTTCTCAAAAATTTCCAATTTATTCTTCAAAAAAATTCGCAAAATTCTAAGATCTCCTAATATATGAGGAGTATTTTTCCAATTTATTATTAAAAATTAAGGGTAAATTTTGTTATTCTTCTTGAATAAATTACGAGGAAAAAGCGTGTAAGTGTGAATTGAAATTTGTCATTTTCAAAAATAAACTGGAAAATTTCAAAAATAAATTGGAAAACTAAGATTGAAAAATTGAGTCTTCGATCTTTTTAGCTCGATTATACCACTTAATCCCATCATCAGTTAAAAGAAATTATTTCCTTTTTCTGCCTTGAAATGTATCAAATACGGAATCGACTAACCAATTTTGCTCTAAATTCTTAACTGTAGAAGTAGGCGGGGACAATCGAATAGAGGTGTTGTATTTTTGATTGTATTCATTTAGAATTCTTTTGATATCGGTTAAAGTATATCTGCTTACTTCTCCATAACTCATTAAATCTTGCCCTAATACTAAAATAATCCTTTTTTCTAAGTTAGAAAGAATTGGAATATCATTCATTTCCTCTTATTTTAAAAGGGTCTATGAAAAGAAATTTAAATATGAGATATCATATAATTTATAAGAGACCATCATTCAATAACCCTATAACCATTATGAAAGAATTCAACATCAACAATTTTTTAAAGTTGAGGCTGGAGAATGGAAAGACAATTATTTATGTCAACGGTAAAAGGTTTAATCAATGTAAGTACTTATTATTAGCTATTCCTTTTGACCAGATTACCCCCTTAGAAGAAATTGAATCGATTGATGAAGCTGTTCAAAGGATAGGAAATTCTCTTGAAAGTGAGAGATTGATAATCCCTCCTAAAATTGAATTTTGGGGTCATTGTAGTAATCTACAAGTGTGGTACGAATCCAATTATGATACAAGACTAATTCATAAGAATCTTGCATTTCCATTGTTGGAAAAATTAGCTGAGGTTGGGGACCCAATAGCCAAGAAAGTATTTGTAGAGGAAGTCTCTCTACGATTTAGTGAAGGTAACGATATAGTGAGAGATTTCCTTACAACTGAGGGATATTTAAGACATTTCAAATTTGAGCAATTTTATAGTTTATTATTTGAACTTGTCTTTGATTCATTCGAAGAACTTCTCAAGATCATATGTACTTATTTCATTACTCATAATGATTCGGTAGAAGATTTTTTTGAATTTATCGCATCTATTGAAGACATTTCATTGAGAAATTTTATTAGAAATCCTAAAGAGTCTTATCAATACGATTTTTATCAAGCACTTGTTAGGTATTTGGGACGCTACAGAGTAGATCATCCTAAAAGCAAATTTATCAGAGAGGGTTTTAAGAAGGTTGGTAAGCGGTTCCTTGATTCTTTATTAAGATATTTAATTGATGATGATGGTTATATTTGTGTTCAAGCTTTGGAAGACTTAATATATATTGATGGGAACAAGATGAAGAAATTCTTATTAAATAGAGAATACAATTTCAGACTTGAAAATATGGATTTGTGGGACTTTCAACATCTTCTAAGAATATTACTCTTATGTTTCACGCCAGAGGATCTAATGGTTTTTTTAGAAAGAAATTATAAGAGAGATCTAATTAGGATATTTCTTCCTCAAATGAAAGGATTTAGTTACTTGAGGATGTCACAACAAGAAGAAATTAACATCACTCAATTTATTGCTGCTTTTTTATTAGAGGAAGCAGGTACCGAAGATTACCTTAGTAACCTTCATAATTTAGGCAACTTACTAGTTAGTATATTTTTATCTGAACTAATTGATAAGAACCTTGAAGTAAATGAGGAGATAATTAAGACTCTGGCTTGGATAGGAGAAGATGCGAGATCGAAATTAGAGAATGAATTATATAGACTCTTTGATGTCCATATAGTAGATGAATACAAAAGTAAGTTTAGAGAATATTTTCAGTCTTAGATTATCCAAGCTTCAACCCAATATTCATATAAGGTTAAACTAAGATTGTACCTATCAAAAGATAGAGCCCGAATATAATCATGAAAAGTGCTGAGACTAATAATGCATATTTATAGATTTTCGGGTTTAACGATTTGCTTCCGAGATATATAAGAACTGAGAGAGGAGCATAAAATATAAAATCTCCTAATTCATGCCCAAGAAAGAACAATAATAAACCTAAAGGATTTTGAAAGGATAAATTTAAATTGATCATAATTGTCAGTCCTGTGACTGCCCACCAAAATAACCAGTAGGGATTAGTAATTGAGTAAAAAATACCCCCCAGAAAGCTATTTCCTTTAAACCCCTTCAAATTTTCCCCTTCTATATTGAATTTTATTTCATAACGCTTTTTATAGACTTCTCGTATTGTTAGAGTCCCAAAAGTTATTAGACAGGTACCACCAATTATTCCGATAATGATTAAAAATATAAAATTTTGGATAAAAAAGGAAGCACCTAATAATAATAGAAATATTAGAGATAGTTCTAATACAGCATGACCTAGCACAATAAATAATCCCGTATAAGGATTTTTACTCTTAAATGTTTTGTATATGGTGAATGTCAAGACTGGTCCTGGAGATAAAGCACCAGTAAGTGCAACTATAAAGGATATAAGAAAGATCTCAATCATTCAAAAACCTATTATCCGAATAACTATGACTAGAATAACTATAATTGGAATAACTAACAATATAGCCCATAAGTACGTTCGAAAAAATCCCTTCCTAACTGCTTTAAGTCCATCTTCCCATTTTTCTTGTGTCTTTTCTTGCCAATTTTTGAAATCTTGACTGATTTTTTTCTTATGAGCATCCCATTGTTCCTTTGTTTTCAGGCTCCGTTGATCCATTTCTTCCGTCCATTTTTGAACCTTTTTTTCCCAATCTTGTTTAACACCATTAAAGAATTTGTTAACTTTTTCGGTATTTTCTTCCCATATTTCAGCATTTTTCTTAGTTTTTTCCTCTAAAGTCGTTTTAAAATTTTCAAAGCCATCCTTCATTCCATCAATGAAATTTTGCCAGCCTTTTTGAAAAGGCTTTTCAGTTATTTTTTTATTTTCAGAATTATCTAAATTATTTTCTTTACTCATAATTTTTTGTTAATTTATTTTAGTATTTAAATTCAGCAAATAAATTTCAATTACTTTCCAAAATTATTTATTCCTAGATAAGATTCTTTATAATTTCTAAAAAGTGATGTAATAATTATGAACTTTAGCATTACACAAAAAACCCCTTTATACAAATGTTTTTCAGACATTGGAAAAAGAATAATGCTTCCAGAGGGGATATTCTATTGGGCAAAACGAGCAAAAGAGGAAGCAGAACTAATAGGGACACTGGGTGCTGCTTATGGATTTGAAAAGGATTTTATTGATGGAGGAAATGACAATTGGTTACCCTGTTATTTGAAAGAGATCTCAGATTATTCAAGGCTTACTGTTAAGGAGATCGTTCCTTATACTTCTATTGGAGGACTGTTAGAGACAAGGGAGTTTTGGAAGCATTGGATAATTCAAAAATCATTATATGGTAATACCGAAGAAGGCTTATTGTCGCGATTAAATAAATTTATAACCACTCCCGTAATAACGGGAGGTATTACTAATGGAATTTTTCAAGCTTGCTCACTTTTTTTAAATCCAAGTGATTTTATTATTGTACCAAATAAAAGATGGGGAAATTATGATAATATTGTCAGTAAATTCATTGGAGCGAAATGTAAATCATTTGAATTTTTTAAAAATAATAAAATAAATCTTAAAGGATTAAGAACTGCTATTGCAGATGTTGCAAATAGTCAAGAAAAGATAATCATCCTTTTAAATTTTCCCAATAATCCTACTGGATACGTCCCTACGAAAGAAGAAGCTTCTAAGCTTGTTGAAATGTTAAAAGAGAGTCAATTACATCATGAAAAACCTATTATCGTGTTAGTTGACGACGCATATGAGCCATATGTGTTTAAAGAGAATGTCTTAAATAGATCAATCTTCTATGATCTACACCAATTGGATGAAAATGTAATTCCAATTAAATTAGACGGAATAACGAAAGAACTCTTAATTTATGGAGGGAGGATTGGTTTTATTACATTAGGTTTAAAACCAAGCTGGATAGAAAACGATGAGGAATTACAAATCTTAAAGAATGAAATCCATAATAAATTAGAAGGTTTTACCCGGGCAACTATATCAAATTGCAACAGTTTTTACCAAGTACTTGTCCAAAAATTATTCCAAGAAAAGGGATTAGAACAAATCATGACATCGAGAACAGGAGTACTAAATTTACTTAAAGAAAGATATGATTGTATTAATTCTGAGTTAAACAAAATAGATAATCCAAATATATCAATTGATCCAAATTCTGGGGGGTTTTTTGTCTTTTTAAATTTAAATCCTGATAAAATTAAAGCAACAGAATTCGCAGATCACTTATTAAAACAATATAAAGTAGGGATAATACCCGTTGAGAAGTTAGCCGAAAATGTAAATGGAATTCGAATTGCTTATTGCTCGATAGATCTAAATGAGATACCAGAATTGATAAAAAGAATTAAACTAGCTTTAAATGATTTCTCTTAGTTTTATATCACTCTTTCTAAAGATAATAATATAGTAATATTATCTTAATTTTTATCAAAATTTTTATAAACTTATTTTTATAATGTTATTAAAAAAATAATTTAATTTAATCAAAAAAGTGAATATTAAACATGAAACTTTTTCTTATTGAACAAGGAAATTTAAAAGAAATCAATAAACCAATCTTTTCCAGTGGAGATGTTTACCTTTTAGATACAGAAAATACAATTTATGTCTGGATTGGTAATAAATGTTCAGTAGATGAGAAAACCGCGGGTGCTGCTCAAGCAAGAACACTTGATCAACAACGTGGTGGTGCAGCTAAAATTATTACAGTGGATCAAGGACAAGAATCAAAGGAATTTATGAAAGCGATCACTCCAATGGGTGCCATGAAAATTGTTGAAAAGAATTTTGCTAAAACATTACTAAAAGATGTGACTACTGGTGATTGGGCAGGATTTACTGAATGGAAAAACGTTCTTTATCGGGTTTCTTCAGAAGAATTCGAAGATATTA
>JAEOTV010000076.1 GCA_016839635.1 Promethearchaeota archaeon
CATTAAAATGGGTACATCTTCCTTTGATTATCTTAAAAATATTACAGATGATGAATATTTTTGTTTAACTTGTGAAACACCTTATTTCTACGATACTCGTATAGGAGATGCCTCTCTAACAGATTACAATAGGAAGGATCTACGTTTAGAATCATTAGAATACATAAAAACTGTTTACAAACATTCGAAGAAGATATTTAGGTCAATAAGAAAATATTGCAATAAGAATACAAGAATTTATACAGTTGTAGAAAACTATCTTTGGAGAAGAGGATCAGTACTTAACCTTCAAATTCATGAAGCAAAAACCTCCTCTTATTATGATGGGAAAGCCACAGTTGCTCAAGCGTTTGACTTAAATGTATCAAAACGATGGTACGATTTATTATATGCCTCGATGATTACAAGATTATGCAAAGAAGCAATTTCGAATCATCCAGAAGAAGAGGATGTACTTACAATAGTTAAAAAGAACTTCGAGAACTGGGTTGAACAAAACATTAATGAATTATTAAGCAAGACTAAATTTGAGGTTATTCCTATCCAAAAACTAGTCCGTGTCCAAATCGGAAGTGCATTTATTACCTTGAAAAACTTATCACAGAAAAAACAGTAAAAATTAATACTTAGATGTGGAATATTTAGATAGTATTAATTCAATAATGATAAAAAAATATAAATTCTCATTCAGATGACAAAACAAATAGCAATTGGGCTTGATCATTCTCATAATAATAAATTAACTATTGAAAATAATGCATTTACTGATTTTATTCAATATTTTTTTGATTCAGATTTTAAATTGGGGAAGATTGAAGCAGGGTTAACATATGATAAACTAAAGAAGTACAATCTTTTTATAATCGGAGTTCCTCATTTAGGACCAAATTTGGATTCAGATGAAATTGAGGATTTGGTTAAATATGTAGAGGATGGGGGAAGCCTCCTTATAATAAATGATGGAGGTGGCGATTATAAAAACAAAAATAATTTGTCTGAACTAACTCAAAATTTTGGTATTAGATTTAATTCTGATCGATTATATGATAATAAAAATTTCATAAAAAAAAACTCCCACCCAATTATAAAAGATTTTAAAAGCCACTTTATTACACGAGATCTTTCACAAATAATTCATTCTAACGGCTGTACTTTAACAGTAGATAAATCTATCGAGAATGATAAAATTGATCTTAGCATAATAGCATTTTCTTCAGAAAAAACTTCATGGCATAGTTATTTTAATGGGGATGAGTGGCAAGATGAATCTGATCAACACCTTCCAATAATTGGTACCATACACTATCATTTAGGAAAAGTTGTTGTTATAGGAAATCTATCAATTTTTTCAAGCTTAAGTAAATCATATGGAATTAAATCTGCTGAAAATTTCAATTTAGTTTCAAATATAGTTTCATGGTTATTAAATAAAGCAGATTCAGAAAAAGAGAAATCTTTAAAACCAATTTTTACAACTGTCGCAATTGAACAAGATATATTCTATTGGATTCAAGATGTGATAAAAAAAGGAAAATGGAAAAACTTGGATGAACTAATCAATTTTGCTTTAAAAGTAACTAAGATTAGATTGAAAGAAGCCGAAAAAGATGATCAAGACCAATAAAGAACAATTATTAATTGGACTTATTGGTGATACTCATATTCCCTCAAGAGGACCGAGTATCCCAGAATCTATATTAAATGAATTTCAAGAAAAAGAGATTGATTATTTAATTCATGTGGGAGATTTTACATCCATAAAAGTATATGAAACGCTTCAAGATATCTTTGGAAAGGAGAAAGTTATTGCAATCGCTGGGAATATGGATGATGCAAGAATTTCGAAACAATTACCTAAAAATATCGAAGTATTAATATATGAACATAAAATCTTTATAACTCACGGTTCAGGTGGACCAAAAGATATTATTGAGAGATTGAATAGGAAATTTGAGCTATCAGAATATGATATCATCATTTTTGGCCATATTCATAAACCTATCAATGAAAAATGGAGAGATGGGAAGTTATATATTAGTCCAGGCTCACCTACTGATAGAAGATTTACAAATGTAAACTCTTATGGATATTTATCGATATCCAAAGAAAAAGTGGAAGCAAAAATAGTATATTTATAATCGACAAGATTGGCTTATTTGGCTTCTTCCTAAAAACAAAATTATATATTAAAAAAATTATTAAATTTAAATAGACAAAAATTAGCAGCAGAGGATATTTAATAATGGGTAGTTTTGCGAGAAGATGGTTTTATAATATATGGTGTATTGTTTGTGTTTTAATTTTTGTTGGAATTGGAACAATATTTCAATTTACACCAGTTGGTTTTGTTGTTGGAATACTCGTTGCAGGACCTTTATTTTTTATCGAAATTATCATTGCCTTGATTATAAGATTCACTAGAAAAGTAAAAACTAGTAAGTTAGAAGAATTAATATGTCCAAGATGCGTTATTACAGTTAATAAAGAAATTGGAATTTGCCCGCAATGTGGGAACGAACTATAAAAAACATCTTCCATTTTTTTCTTAAAATATTTAAATCTTCTAAAAAAAATTATGATAAAAATTTATTATTTCTTTTTTTTTAATGCTTTTTCTGCTTCTTTTGCTTCTCTTTCCAACTTGGCTTTTTCCAAACTAATATTACGATTATAAGATGATTTCACAAAATTTCTAAGGCGTCGTTTTATTTCCTTGTTATTTTGATGTAATTTTAACCATTCGTCTTTCCTTTCAATTAAAATAGGTCGAAATTTTGAAGGGAACTCTCTTGTACGTCTAAAAAAAGTTTCTTCGGTTTCAAAATTCTCTTCTCGTATAAGTGTAAATGTGGTATCAAATCGGTTACTAAAACCGCAACTTTTTTTATTCGGCTCAGGGATAAATCTTATATAATCTGCCCAGGTTTCATAAATTAACTTTGGCGGCTTTTTTTTTTTTGTAGGAATAATATGAGCTAATCCATTCCGTGTCATTAATACGTGGGAGATCCATTTGGATATACTACCTCCTGTCACAAATGTCCCTGAACTGGCATAGACTTTACACATAGTACTATAAATTATTTCTTCCCCTGGAGGAATAACTGATTTAAGATCAGAAATATCAATTGGTACGTAAATATCTGACATAATTTCAAACTAAAGATTTTTTATCTTTTTTAATTTTTATAAAAAACCTTAAATTATAAATATATTTGTTCAACTCTTTAGAGTTTTGAATTACTCAAAAGAAAGCTAAGCAAAAATAATTTACCAAATAAATTAGAACTAGATTTATTTGGACATAAAATCCTTATAATTCATGGGATTGGTGGTCTAGATAAGATTGGAATTTGCCCACAGTGTGGGAAAAAGATTTATTATTTCTTTTTTTTCTTTGCTTTTTCTGCTTCTTTCTTTTCTCTTTCCAACCTAGCTTTTTCCAAACCAACTGAACCATTATAAGATGATTTCACAAAATTTCTAAGACGTCTCTTTATTTCCTTATTATTATAATTTAATTCTAACCATTCTGCTTTCCTTTCCATTAAAATAGGTCGAATTTTTGCGGGAAATTCTCTTATACGTTTATAAAAAACTTCTTCACTTTCAAAATTCTCATCTCTTATTAAATTAAAAAGTGTAAGAATTCGGGTATTAAATCTACAAGTCTTCTTGCGCGGTTCAAAAATAAATCTTATATCTTCTGCCCATGTACCATAAATATGTAAAGGAGGTTTATTTTTTTTAGTAGGTATAGTATAAGCAACACCAGTAGGTGTCATAAGTACATGACTTAACCATCTAGATATGCTACCTCCTGTTACAAACGTACCTGAACTTGCTTCAACTTTACACAATGTGCTATAGATTATATCTTCTCCTGGAGGTATAGCTGATTTAACGTCGGAGTAATCAATTGGGACATATATATCTGACATTTTTTTTTACTATAAGATTTTTGTTATATTTTAATTTTCATAAAACATCATAAATTATAAATCTAGACTTTTTAACACTTTAGAGTATTGGATTAACTCAAAAGAAAATGTAGAAGCAAAAATAATATATTTATAAAGGAAAAATTTAGATTATGTGGATTCCATCGATTTTCCTGAAAGCTTTTTGTAATGATTCAGAACTGCTTGACGAGCTGCATATACAAATGCTCGTTTTACATTAACTCCTGTTATTGCAATTGTCTCGTAAATTAATACATGATTCAATTTTGCTGTATCAAGAGCCTGACGTATTTTAGAAATCTCTACAATCTCCTCTAAGTCGCGTTTGTTAGCTAAGGCTACAGTTGGGACTTCTGGTGGGGCGAAAGCTTCTGCAGGTATAAGTTTATCACCATAAAATCTAAGCAATTCCTTTAAACTCCAAATATTTTCTCCCCATTGATCGATTAATGAATCCCAAGTAAAAATAACTGCATCTGTACCTTTAAGCACTGTCTGACGCTGGAATTTATGACGTCTCTGACCTGCAACAGTATAAACTTGAAATACTACATTTGAAACTCTTGCAACAACACGATCGAAAAAAAGCGTTC
>JAEOTV010000077.1 GCA_016839635.1 Promethearchaeota archaeon
AAGATTCTGCTATTATTGGATAAATTAAATTAGGAGAGATAAACTGAGAGAAAAATGTCAATGGATATCCTATGAAAAACATAGCTAATCCAAAGAGATTAAATAATTTTGTTTTTAACATTCGATAGAATATATAAAAACCAATTAGTAGTAAAAGAATATAGCATAGCATTACAAATACAAAAATAATTTCAATAGCCATTATGAAAATCTAGTCTCTTAGGTAATAATCTTTAAAATATTCAACAGTTTAATTATTTAAAAATTTATATTTTTGCATAAATAGAGAAAGAAATTATTTTAATTCTGATTTAACAATTTTATCAAACTCTTTCAATAAAATATTATCAATTGGTTTAATTGGACTTTTCTTTAATAACTTAATTGCTTCTTCTTTTGCTCTACCTCTAGCTGATTTTGACCCATTTGCTTTCCATGAATCACGTGTCATTCTATCCACTATTGGGCTTGGAAAAAATAATTCTTTTCTAAAATACTTCAATGTAGATGAATGAGATAATAATTCTTGTGTATTATCATAATCTTTTAGAATATCTGAAGCATATGGTGATCCATGATCTTCAATACCTTGAAGCATTCTCTTAACCATTCCAACAATTTCATTATCAATAATTAACTTTTCAATACTTTGAGTTGATTCAAAATCGAGCATTCCAGGACCTGAAATCATATTAATCCCAGCTAAACCCGCTAATAATGCCCCCATACCTGCTTCAAAACCAGCTTGACTATCAGGAACTTTAGAATCGCTAAGGGCCATGTATGCATGTGTAGGTAAATTCAAGAATTTTCCCAATTCAATATCACCTAGATTTATCATCATCGTCTCAATTGCACCCATTGGGGTCGTTCCATGTTTCATATCAAAAACAGCGGGAGAGCCCCCCCATATCAAAGGTGCTCCGCTTTTTGTGAGTTGAGCAATTACTACTCCAGCAAGACATTCTGCACAATGCTGAGTAATCGATCCAATTAGTGTAATTGGAGCACTTGCTCCTGCTAAAGGCATTGAAACAAATTCTGAAGGGATCATACTTTTTGCTGCATCTATTAATGACTGAGTTGTAAGATCAGACCATTTAAGAGGTGGACTAGGACATGCATCGAATATTGCAAGTGGTTTTCTTGCTAAATCATCTTCTGATAACCTACATGTTAATAGTATTTCTTTCATTATCGAGAAGCTTTCTTTGCGAAATGTTCCAGTTACAACTGGTTTATAACAATTAGATAATGCGAGATATAATCTATGCCAATCTTGAGCGTTTTTTGGCACGTCATTGTAAATTAAGGCAGTACTCTGAGCATCAATATATTTCAATTGCTCTACAACTTTAGAGAATCTTATAAAATCTTTTGATATTCCTTCTCTAATATCTCCTGTTTCCTCATCAAGTATAAAAATTGCAGCAGAACCTGGATCAAAATTAACATTATCTTCCTTTAAAGAAATATGCTCATTACCCTCTCGATCGTAAAGGGTAATTTCACTTGGCACATTTTGTAGACATTTATCTATTAAATCCGGTGGAATAAAATAGCGCGAACCTTCATGATTCATACCATGCTGGTTAAATAATTCAATTGCTTCATGATTCTCTATAAAAACTCCTTGATTTTCGAGAATCAATTTAGCTTCTTCCAAAATCTTGATTTTATGTTCATCATCTAATATTTTAATCTTTGGTCTAATAATTGACATAAATTCACACTTTTGAGATTATTTTTTTTTAAATTGAATCAATAATTTTTCTTATAGCCATAATCGTTTTTGGGGATGTACCACAACACCCTCCTACAATCTTTGCCCCATTTTTAATCATTTTATGAATATCGTTAACAAAATCCTCTACAGGTTGGTCATAATAAGTTTTATCACCATTTACTCTGGGTTGACCAGCATTAGGTTTAACGGAGATAGGTTTGTCAGTATAGTCTTTAGCTATCTTTAGTAATTCAAGCATATCATTGGATCCTAAAGTACAGTTTGCTCCAATTACATCTACTTTTTCATTATTCAACGTTTCTATACATTTTTCTAATGAATCTCCCATTATCGTAAAGAACCCCCTTTTTGTCTTTTTATATGTAATTGAAGCAATCAAAGGCTTTTTAGAAATATCTCGTACTGCTTTTATAGCGGCTAACATCTCTTCTAGATCTGAAATTGTCTCAATATGCCAAAGATCAATCCCATTTTCTAATAATTTTGCTTGAGCTGAAAAACTAGAATACCATTGACCACTAGATGCATTTCCTACTGGAGGTCTAAATTCACCTGTAGGGCCAATATCTCCAACAATTAAGCATCCAGAAGGACGAACTTCCTTGATATTTTTTAAAGCATTCTCAATAATCTTTTCTATTTGATCTTCAAGATTATGATGCGATAAATTTAAGGGAGTTGAACCAAAAGTATTGGTCTGACACATATCTGAACCAGCATTATAATAAGATTGATGGATTTCAGAAATTACCTCTGGGTGTTCAATATTTAAGAGATCGGGGGTTTTTCCAGATACTAATCCTCTTTTAATAAGTTCACTACCAAATCCCCCATCAAAAAGTACAACCTTAGAATCATCCTTTAACCAATCTTGGAATGACATACTATCATCTTTTATGAATAATTTAATTTATGTTAATCTAAAAGAGAATTAACTAATTTAACGGCATCAATAGCATTTTCAGCAAAACCGTCAGCATTACAATCTACTACCCAAGTATTTGTTACAGGAGCGCCACCAAGAATTACTTTGAATTTGTTAGCTAGATTTTTCTCTTTTAGCAGTTCAATAACTTTCTTCTGACCCGTCATAGTGGTTGTTAATAAAGCAGAAACTCCAATGATATCGGCCTTTTTTTCAATTGCTTCCTCTACTATTTTTTCAACCGAAACATCAGCTCCTAAATCATATACCTCATATCCATAGGCTCTTAACATTGTAGCTACAATAGTTTTTCCAATTGAATGAATATCACCCTCAATGGTAGCTATAACTATCGTACCACGCGAAATTCTTTCTGATGCGTTTTTAAGATGGGGAATTAGAAGATCCAAACAATTTTGCATTATTTGGGCACCCCGCATTAACTCAGGTAAGAAATATTCACCATCTTCCCATAATTCTCCAATTTTTCGAATTCCTTCAGCGAAACCCTTTTCAATAACCTCAATTAAATTCAAATTTTCTTTTATGGCTTTATTTGCATATTCAACAGCTTTTTCTTCATCGAGATTCACAATAGCATTTGTAATTTCATCATAAAATTTATTACTTGACATTCAAAATCTCTCCTAGTTGTTAATCAAATTATAAATAAAATTCAATTAAAATAATATATATTTACATATAGTAAATTAGAAAAAGCTTATTGTTGAATCGAAAAAAATATTTGCTAATTTTCTTTTTAAGATTTAGTTTGAATAAAAAAGTAAATGTGATTTCATGTCAAAGAAGTTTTCTAAAGAACCCCTAAGAGGTATGGATGATTATTATCCTCCTGATTTACGTGAAGTTAATTGGATAATTGAAACTATAAGAGATGTAGTGGAGAGATATTGCTATGAGGAATATGAGACTCCGCAATTAGAACCAATTGAAATTTTTGCTGCTAAATCTTCTGATGAATTAGTTAATGAGCAATCATTTATTATAGAAAAAAAGAAAGGAGAAAGACTTATTTTAATCCCTGAACTTACTCCTTCTTTAGCTCGAATGGTTGCAGCAAAGAGCCAAGAGTTAAAAAAACCTATTAGGTGGTTTTCAGTTCCAACATGTTTTAGATATGAAAGACCGCAAAGAGGTCGTCGAAGGGCATTTAAGCAACCCAATGTAGATATTCTAGGTGAAGAGAGTCTTTATGGTGATTTAGAGATATTTAATATAATTGTAGACATATTTACTGAATTTGGTGCTACTTCTCGCCAATTTCAAATATATTATAATAGTCGAAGATTTATGGATTCAGTCTGTAAGTTCATCCTTAGAGTAAGTGAAGATAAACTACCAAGGGTTTATAAAATATTAGATAAATCAGATAAAATGGAAGAGGAAGAGTATGAAAATTATGTAATTGATTCATTTCAAGATGAATTTATCACACAAGGAATATTCAAATTGAAGGATGCTAAAAGCGTTGACGAATTATTAAGTAAGTTTGATAATATTCCAGAAGAATTTTATAAATCTAATGGTTATATCGAGATAACTAATTTTGAACAATTACTAAAAGATGTGAATATATCTAATTATTGCACATTTTCTTCTGGGACAGTTCGAGGTCTTGATTACTACACTGGAATTATTTATGAAGTATTTGACACTGGAAAAGAAAATATTAGGAGTATTTTTGGTGGAGGTCGATATGATGATTTATTATCGATATTTTCAGATGAAAAAATAACGGGTACAGGATTCGGTATGGGAGTTTATACACTTTCTTTATTTTTAAACACATATAAATTAATTCCAGAAGAGATTAAAGAGAAAGATCATAGTGACACTATTTTCATAGCATCGATAAGTGAAGATCTCTCAACATATGCTTTTGAAATAGCTAGGATTATTCGGGATGAGGATTTTCCTTGCATGATAGATTATAGATTTAAGAATCTTAAAAATCAGATAAAAAAAGCTAATGATTTAGGAATCACTATAGTTTTGATTGTAGGACCTGAAGAACTATCGGAAAAAAAGGTGACAATTAGAAATATGCTCACTCAAGAACAAAAGACAGTTGATTTAGATGAATTAATTGATGAGATCTATAATATTATGGATGAATTAAGTGAAGATAATTTTGACCAATAAAGATTTTATTTTATGATATCTGATTTTGTATTAAAAATTAATACTAATTCCTATTTCTTGGAAAATCACCAATGATCAATTTTAGATTATAACTTTTTCCTTATTAATAAATAATTTTTGAAAAATAATTAACTTGAAATGAAGTTAATTTTCCATCTTTGATTACTATCTCTCGATACGCTCCTAATTTCCCAATTCTTTTAAAGGATTTCAATCCCAAGGCAGGAGTCTGAACTATGAAGGGACTATATTTTTGAATATTTACATTATTTATACAAATCTCAGAATAATCATCATAAAATACTGCAATTGATGAATCTTCCTTTTTTTCATCGTTAGAACTATTTGGTAAAGACTTTTTTAATCTATATTCATTTAACATGTGTGTATGACCTGATATAGTAAGAGTACAATAATCATAACAAAAATTAATCAATTTCTCCCAATTAGAGGAAATCGTTACATATTTAATATTAAATTTATCATCAATACGTGCTTTTTCTGTTTTTCTCTTTAGACTTTTAAAATTTGATTCTCTGAACTGCTTTATTCTTATTTTTGTAATT
>JAEOTV010000078.1 GCA_016839635.1 Promethearchaeota archaeon
CCAGGTTATTTTTTGTTCAGCAGGATAAATTTTAGAGCGTTCAATCATATAGGATAATGTGTAATTAAGACTTTTCTTCCAGATATCTTTAAAATATTTTCGCATTTGCGAATTAGTAGTTGATTTCTGAACTTTTAATAGAAAACTCGAAAGCGATAATATATTTATTTTTCCTTTATAAAGCAAATTAGTATTTTTAGCTAGTTTAAAATCATCTGTCACAAGATGAACAGGTAAAACGTCATTAGTTTCTAATAGTTTGTTTCCAATACATACAAGTGTGAGATCTGGATCTTGCGCGGGAAATCTTACATTATATTTGCTAAGATCTTCTTTTATTATATCAATTTCATACAGAGAGATTTTTTCTACATTAATGAAACTCTTCATTTTGTCCTTATAGGTATGAGGTGCTTTAATTTCATCAAAAACAGTCTGAGATATGTAATAATTATAACCTAAATCTTCTCCCACTTTTTTTAAATTTCCTAAAATATTACGTGCTTTAATTTGTAGCATACAAATGAAAAAATTAGCATCAAAAACAAATCTATTTGGATTATTCATATGGTTAACGAGATTGTGTCAATTAATTTAGAAAAATCTTATTTAAATAAATAATAGATATAAAGATAATATATTTTTTTCAATATTATAAATCAAAATAGAAAAGGAATCGAACATAAATTAGAATATAAGTCTTAGATATATTTTAATAAATTTTTATCAAAAATTAATTAGTGTGAATTTCTATTTTATTAATAGATGTTGTGGGATACTCAGGCTCAGGAAAGACGGTATTTATTACAAATGCTATAAAATTACTAAGAAAAAAATTGAATTATAATGTTTCAGTTATAAAAAACGTAGATCATCATCCCGTTGATAAAAAAGGAAAAGATTCTTATAAATTTACTAAAGCAGGAGCAATATCTTCTGCTATTCAAAATGCCAATAAGGAAACTGCTATATTTACAAAAATAGAAGAAGATACATTACAGGAACTATTAAAATGGCTACAAACTGGGTCAATTAAACCAGATTTAATTTTTACCGAAGGTTTTAGAAACCTAAAAAATCCAACAGTTTTATGCGTATCTGATTATAATGAAGCTGAAGAACAATTAACAGAAAATGTTAAAATGGTTTCAGGAGTAATCTGTTCCGCGAAAAATATTAAGAAAAGAGTTTTTAATATACCTATAATAGATATAGAGAGTCAATTTTCAATTTTCTTGAATTTATTTAACATTATTCCAAAACGGAGCTAGTTGCTTGCAAAGTATATCTAAATTCTTTACAATTTTTTCATCATTTATATCTTTAATTAGATATTCATGTAATTTTTCATAAACTTCAATTTCATTTGTTGGATCTCTAACTGAATTTCGAATTTCTTGAATCATATTATGTAAAGGAATTATAATCTCATAAATTATCCATTCTTCAAAAAAGGGTTGATCAGAAAAAGATTGTATATTATAAGTTATCATTATTTGTATTAATTCTTCAAGAGAGTAGAAGTGCTTTTTTGGAATAGCTACATTAAACTGTTTCAGTTCATTCTTAATTTGTTCTCTATTTAAACTAATTATATAATCTGGCCACACATCGTCAGAATAATTTATGTCTTGAAAAACAAAAAGTTCTAAAACTCTTAAGGCAATATTTTTCCCGATGTAACGACTACGCGGATCAATGAAATTCTTAGATGCTTCGTTTGGAGATGGTCTCAAAAATATTTTGTCAATTATTACATAAAGAATTCTGCATATATGATCTACTAAAATTTGAAACGTTAACGGAGAATTCTCTGGATTTTCCATAAGAATTTCATTTTCTTGAGCTATTTTTTGAGAAAAATTAGAATTTAAGCTTTTTAAGAATGTTTTAAAGAAACCAAAATTTAATTGAGATATATTCTTGTTAAATATTTTATGAAAAAATAGATTGATATTCTGAATATTTGATAAAGCGGATAAATAATTTAAAAATTCCTTTATATTTTGAATAGAATTTGCTCCTATTACGTCATCTCCCTTTTTATTGTACCGATTAAGTGCCATTTTAAAAACTTCTGGTAAAAATAGTAAGTCTCCTACTTCTAAAGCCTCGAGACCACTTCCAAAATAGTATTTCATGTATAATAAAAATAGATTTAATTGTGATTTTGGTGAAGGTAGATTATTTGCTTGGAAAGTTGAGTACAAGGTAGATTTTTTATCAAGATAATCAAAAAATTTGATAATGGCATTTTTTTTTTCTGTTGAATAGTTAAGGTTAACAAGGAATTCTTTTTTGATAACATCTAACTTTGAAAATACTGAATCTTCTACTCTAGCACCAACAAAATTGAAAAAGTCTAATAAAGGTGAGAAACTTTGAAGCAAATTACATTTTTTATAGAAATAATAAAGGAGATCTACCAATTTTTCTTTTGAAGTAGAATAATCATTTAATGCAATCTCATATAATCTTTCTCTTCCTTTAAATAAATTCTCAAAATAGTTTTCTGGGATCCCTTTAATTTGTCTTAAAAAATAGTACAGAACCATATTATAATAAGATTCAAAGATTTCATCTTTACTGTCCTTACAAATTATTAGAAATTTCAAATTTCTATTCAAATCTTCGTTTTCTATTATAATCGCATCAAGTAGAATGAAGATATTTTCCTGAATTGCATTCCTAATAACCATTCCTAAAACTCGAACTATAAAATAAAGGTATCCAGTAAGTATTGAAAAACCGTATAAAATTTCAACTTGAAATCCGTCAGAAATTTTGACAAATTTTTTTTCTTCGATTTGATCTAGAAGATAAGTGTATTCAAAGAATATGATCTTCTCAGATATCTTTTCTTTACTAAATAGGGCAAGTGAATTTTCATTAAAGCTAAAAAAAACCTGTAAAAAAGAGCTAAATAACTCGTGAAAGTTTTTATAGAAAAATAAGGTAAAACTTTTTTTAATGATTCGATTTTGATTCCTTTTTTGAAAAGTGTCCCATCTTAATCTAATATCATTTTTAAATTCTTCATATTTAGCCTTATTATTCTCTAAGAGATTAAATAATACGTTATTAATAGTTTTAAGACTGAGATCTTGGTTATTCGTTCTATTTACAAGATTTTCAATAATATGTTTTAATTCTTTATAAGCCACGTTTGATCGAGTGTTTAATCTGTTTATCTTTTTATACGGTTTCTCACAACCCTAAGAAAAAATATATTCTTATAAATAAGAAAAAAATTTATACATAAAAATCTTAGTTAAGTGAGGATAAGTGAGGTTTGCTTAGTAATTTTTAAACATTCATTGTAATTTTTCAATAAATATTAGAATAATTTTGTAATTTCGTCAGTTTCGGAGTATTTAAGTGGTTTTTTTATACCATCTTCTTTTTCAACTTTTAATCCTTTATCTTTAGAGGTAAAACTCCCAATTTTTTCTGCATAGATCTCATTTTTTCTAAGTAGATCAATTAAATCAGATGAATCTTCTTTGTTAACAGCGATTAATAAGGATCCCGAGGCAATAGTATTATACGGATTAAGATTAAATATATCACTTAAGATTTTTGATTCTGGTAAGATTTTAATTTTCATTTCTTCAATTACCACACCTGTATTTGAAGCAATCGTCATTTCGGCGATACCAGTATAAACACCACCTTCAGTGGGATCATGCATTGCTTTAATTTGAAAATTGTCATTTGCTAAGAGTGCTTCATTTAAAACACTTATTCCAGGATTTTTAAGATATTTTTTACAATCTTCAATAAAAGTATGATCAAATCCTTTATCTAATAAGTCTTTTTCTTTTTCACGACCAATAATGGACGTACCTTCAATAAAAATACCCTTTGTCAAAATCAATGCATCTCCTGATTCCGCCCCAGAAGTTAGTACAAGTTTATTTTTATCTACTTCTCCGATTAAAGAACCTATCACAATTGGTCTAGAAAGTCCTGGTGTAACCTCTGTATGACCTCCTATGACTGTTATTTCCATTGATTTACATGTAATATGAATATCATCAAATATCCTTTTAATCAGTGTACTTGTTGTGAGATTTGAAGGTAATAATATCGTTGATTGAAACCATTTTGGTTTAGCTCCTGTACATACAAGATCATTTACATTTACAATTACTGCATAATAGCCAATTTCATCAGTTGCGAAGGTAATTGGGTCTGTTTTAGCAACCAGATAATTCTCACCGGGTATATCTATAACGGCAGCATCTTCACCAATTTTAGATCCCATAATTACTCTACTATCTTGAATTTCTATTTCTGAGAGTAATTGGGCTAAATAATTATGTTTAAGCTTTCCAAGAGTAAATTCTTCATTAACTCTTTTCATTGTTATAGTCTCTTTAGGATTTCATAATTTATTAAAATTTTGAGCAATTAATCATTAATTAGTTTTTTATAATAATCTGATACAATGAATTATGGTACCCTAAAATTTAAAATTCATAACTTCCTTGGGATTAATAAGCTATAAAATTACAAGAATAAAAAAGAGTCTGAGCAAAATGGGATTTGGAAAAGCATTTTTATTTAGCGTAATCGCTTTCGTTGCTATAAATTTTATTTTTACTATAATTTATTATGCTTTTATGGGATTTAATCTATTATTCGCTGTAATTCAAAATTACCCCCTAATGATTTTATATTATTTATTTGGCTCAATAATAAGTACGCCATCTGCAATTTTTAATTGGACTATAGCTGAACCATTTCTTCTTAGTAATATGGATATGCTGATATTAGGATTAGGACATTTAGTTGCTCCTTTAATAGCAGCAATTCTAGCTGGGAGGTTCGGAGAGAGTAAGATTCAATCTTTTGGAGGATGGCTTTTAGCAGCAGTTATTAGTACTGCTTCGGTAATTATTGCAGCCTGGTTAAGTCCATTTACTGCTAACACATTGACCACTACATATCAGTGGGCTTCTACCGACGTCATTCTAGTTTTAGCAATAATAAGTTGTATGATAAATATTATTTTCTATGGTTTTTTTGCCTTACTTCTTTCTAAAGAAGAATATTACTAATCTAAATCTAGAATTTTAATATTTTTTTTCTTATTTTCTGTTAAGAATTTTCAAAATTTTGTGATATTTTTATAGTCAAATTTAAATATATTATTTGGAAGGGAAACAAAATTTTCAATCTTACATTGGATTTCGCCTTTAATATTCTATTTTTAATAATAACTTGAATTTTGCATTCCTTCTTTTCTCCTTTTTACATTTCTCTTGAGAATTTTAATTTAGGAAGTTAAAAATCATATTAATGGATTAATAGAACCTTTACTCTGAAATTAATATAAGTAAAATAATAGTATTAGTAAATTTCAATCTATAGGTTATTATTAGTATGAGTTCGGGAAAAATAGAACAAAACTATTTTAAGAATGTTCAAGATGGTTTACTATTTAATGAATCTGTTAATTTTTCTGAAGATATTTTACATAAAAGTCATTCATTTAAATCAAAATTATATAGGGAAGGAATTTATAAAGAGTTTAATTTGAAGATAGAAGGTATATCCAAAGGAGTTAAGGATAATAATTTTGATATGATAAAAAAAATCCATTTCATCTTAAAAAATTCTCATGATCTACCTCAAAAACAAAAGTATGACTATTGTAATAGTCAACGATTTTTTATGAAGTTGTATTTGAAAAGCATTTCTGAAAGATTTTAAAAGTCAAAATAAATTACGATACACTTTTTCTATTAATTGGGACATTTTGAACTTTCAAAAACTCCACATAATCACATAAATGTGAAAAACTTTTTGCAGCATCTCTTAATGATAAGAAATAAAGAACTCTTTTTTTATGTAATAATTTTTTTGCAGAATTGAATCTTTTAGCGAGAGTACTTTCATCAGCTAGATTTGGTAAGCAAAAAGCAAATGGTTTTGACACTGAATTAAGTATTCTAATCATCCTATTAAAAACATAGCGAAAAATATGATCTGGCCAGAGGGGGATAATAATAATATCAATATTAGGATCATTAACTACAACGTTAATACATCGAGTAAAAATATCTATAATGAACCCTGATGCCCCTAAATCAATAGGATTTTTAATATTTACATTTACATCTGGAAGAATTTTTCCAATCTTTGATTGTGATTCTAAAGTTAATTCGGGTATTGAAAGATTTTGGGAAGCAAATAAATCTGTTAAATTAACGGATGCACCTCCTCCTGGGGTAATAATACCTATTTTCCTCCCTTTTGGAATACAATTTGGATATAATAATTCAAATATTTTAATAGTATTCCAAAATTCTTCATTATCTTTCACTAGTATTGTTCCTGTCTGATTAGCCATTGTTCTCCATAATCGATTATTCGAAGCTATAGCCCCAGTATGTGAAAAGGCAGCCCTTGAGCCCTCTTTAGTATACCCTCCTTTCCATAAGATTACTGGTTTGATATTTGTGGTTTTTTTGAGTTCTAGAAACAAATCTCGAGCTGTTGCTGAACCAGTAGATTCTAAATATGCTGCAATTAGAGAAGTTTTTGAATCTTTACGAAAATAATTTATAAAATCTACACAATTTAAATCAATTTGATTACCAAAACTTATACCATAACGATATCTTATATCTCGTTTATATCCTACATCAAGTAATTGGGTTAAGTGTCCTCCGGATTGTGACATGAAAGATACTCCTCCTGGGTTCCCTTTTTGAGAAGCGAAAGTAATTGCCATCCCTAATTCAGTATTTAAAGGTCCTAAGCAATTAGGGCCTATTATATTTGTTTTTGAACCCTTTATAATTCTTAAAAGTTCTTCCTCTAATTCCTTACCTTTAGGATCCCCTGTCTCAGAAAATCCTGAAGCAAATATAATAATCCATCTTATTTCTTTTATAACACATTCTTTTAGCACTTCTGGGATAGAATCGATTTTCAATGAAATATATGCTGTATCAATAGGATAGGGAACATTTAAAACAGAGGGATAACATTTCCATTCCAAAATTCTATCGTTTTTTGGATTAATTGGATAAAAAGTATTTGCCCATATAGATTCTTTAAAAGCTAGTAAATACATCATAGAACCCAATCTTGAGCTCTCTGAAGCACCTATAAATGCGATATGTTTAGGGTAAAATAAAGAATAAAGATCTTCTAACTCATTTTTATGGTTATCCATTGACTGAATAAATTCAAAAATTTTTTAAAAATTTACTATTTATTCTATGGATTAAATTCAGATAATTAGAGTTGAATTTTAAAAAACCAAATTTTTAATTCAATTTAAAATTAGACAACACATATATATTCATTTTTCTATATAGAAAAAAAAACATACAAAAAGAATTGTCAAAAATGGCACGACCAAGTCCTTTAGAAGTTTATGCACTTTTAGATAAAAGTAATTGTAAGGATTGCGGATATGATACTTGTATGGCTTTTGCAACCGATATTCTTGAAAGAAAAATAAAAGTACAAGATTGTACTCATTTAATGCAAGATCCTAAACAAGGAAAAAATCGAATTAAGCTTATTGAACTTATAACCCCTCCCCAAAAACCTGTTATTATTGGAACAGGAGATAGAGTTGTTACTATTGGCGGGGAAGAAATATTTATGCGTCATCAACTAACTTTTTATAACCAAACAGGAATTTTTATGGAAGTTGCGGATGATGACGCAGATTTGGAAGAAATTGTGAAATATCTTACAGAACTAAAGATAGAAAGAATTGGAGATGTCCTTACACTAGATGGGATTGCTTTAAGAAATGTCTCTGGAGATGGTGATCAGTTTAAATTAGCAGCAAAGAAAATTGCTGATACTTCAAATCTTCCGATTATGCTATGCAGTTTTAATGCTGATATTTTATTAGGAGCAGCAGAAGTGATTAAGGATAGAAAACCCCTACTTTATGCTATTACTAAAGATACATGGGAACAAATTGGAAAATTTGCAATTCAAAATAGTTTACCTGTTGTTATTACTTCTAGTAATTTAGATGAGTTAATGTCGTTGAGTGCGACTCTACAAAAATTTGGTGTAAAAGAGATTGTTTTAGATTCAGGAACTTATTTTGGTCCAGGTAATCTTTCTGTAACGTATGACAATATAATGCAATTAAGAACAGCAGCAATAGATAAAGAAGATGTGAATGCTTCTTGGCCAGTTATGGGTGTTCCTGCGGCCTATTGGAGTCAAGTAAAAATAGAAGATGATAAAAATCTTTGGGAACACCAATATCAGGAAGTGATTATGGGAGCTATAATGGAATCAATAGATACAAACCTCATTGTCTTGCATACTGGTCAGAAGAAAGAAGAAATCTGGGCTCTTTTAGCATTAATGACATTACGACAAAGTGTATTTTCAGATCCAAGAATTTATCCTGCTGTTGATCCTGGTCTTTATAAGATTGGAGAACCAGATGAAATGGCTCCTATTTTCGTCACAAGTAATTATAGAATGACAAAAATACCTGTTGAACAAGATCTACAAGGAGCAAATTTGAATTGTTGGCTTTTAGTAGCTGATACGGAGGGAATAGGAATTGAAAGCGCAGTTGCTGGTGGTCAGTTTAATGCTAGTGGAATAGCAGAAGCTGCAAAAGAATTTGGAGCTTTTGATAAAGTTAATCACAGAATTTTAGTACTCCCTGGTATGGCTGCTCGTTTAAGTGGAGCTTTAGAAGATGAAGCAGATGCATTCGTAGTTGTAGGCCCAAGAGATAGTTCTGGAATCCCAAAGTTTATGGATACTCAGTGGAAACCAGTCGAATTCATGAAAGAATATGAATCTTGGGCGAAAGAATAAGATAGAAAAAATCTTTTAATTTTTTTCTCTTTTTTATTACTGATTTAGCAAATTCATATCTATGATTTATAATAATGAATAAATTAGATCAACATCTAATTCACTAACCGAATTGATTATTAACGCTTTTCCGTCTTTTATATTCTTTAATTGATTAGCTGAATGAGATCCTGTCAGGACTCCTATAAATGGACAATTCAATTTATTAGAAAGCATTACATCTTTGGGGTGATCACCAATAACAATAATTTTATATCCTGGATATTTACTATTTAGAATTTTCTTTAAAGATGGGTCAAGTTTTCCCAATTCCTTTCTATCTTCCGTTTCTCCTAAGACATAATCAAAATAGTTCTGAATATTTAAAAGCTCGATAATTCTTTGTGCCAATTCTTGTTTTTTGGAAGTTATAATGCCCATAGTGAAATTTAATTCTTTCAATTCCTTTAATTTAGAAGCAATTCTTGGTAATAGATTCGCTTTATAAATTCCTGTTTTTCCATAATATTCTCTGAAGGCGGAAGTTAATTTTGATGGATCATGGTTGGTTACTTTAATAAACATTTCATTTAAAGGTATCCCAATCATAATCTCTATTGCATGATTCTCCAATTTAGGTAAATTATACTTATTTAAAGCGTAATTAAATGAAGCTACAATGCCTTCTCTGTTATTAATTAAGGTATTATCTAAATCAAAACTTAAAATAATTTTATTTGTATCGGTATTAGTCATAATTCTTTTAATTTTAAAATTGGTAAAATGTAAAAAATAAAGAAAAGAAGTATTATTAAAATTTGCCATTAAAATTGGTTTTAATTTATAATGATTATGTCATATGAATTGTAAGTAGTGGATCTCCTAAAAACATCATTCCATATACTTCTTCCCAGTGATTAAGAGGTATTATTTCCGGTCCATAAAACCAATCTTTAAAAGCCTCTCCAAATATCTTTCCGTCTCGTAGAGAGTCATAAAATGGCTGATAAAGACTCATCCCCCCTGATCTCGAACACCCTATTACAACTAACGCTTGGCCATCAAAGAGATAATGTGTCGCTATATTATTAGGTATCATGAGATTAGCTGAAAAGCAGGAATAGAGATTAAAGAATAGTGGTTGTGGTCCACTATTATATATGTCATCATATGTTAAGATACCATCATCAGCGTTATAAAAAGGATGTTGATAGACATTGATGCCAAATTGTTGCTCAGTTCCATTACAATGAGCCATTATATGTACTAATTCATAATTAGTAAATGCTGGATGTGTGATATCTGATATATTTGAATGAAAATGTGTGGCATTGGTAAAATCGTTCGCAAAATAATTATAATCTGATTCACATGTAAGATTAACCCCAGTGTAAGCTGTAAAATTACTAATCCATTCAGTTCTATAACTTGCCCATTCATCATCAATATACAATAATCCTTGATGTGGTCGATAGGTAAGGCCTATTCTCAAATTATGATTTCGATTAAAGAAGTTATTTAGTGAATTAATTGGATTGAAACCAACCTTAGATATTGTGTAAGGACTTATACGCGCCACCCAAATTTCAGGAAACCAATCTGCAGTACCATTATTATGCTCTACATTATTATCTAAGGCACCTACGTCATAATAATTGTTTGCATTTACATCTGTCCAATTTCCATCTAAATCCATTAAATAATAATCACACGAGAAAGTACGATTTATACCCCAGCTAACATCTAAATATTGTGCTTTTGCATATGGAAGTTTTCCTATTAAAACAGCTCCTATTAATCCATTTGATAGTGCTGATAACAAGTGATTCTTGAGTTGAGTAACATCATTAATTGACCAATTGATTATATTTGCTCTATATCCCTGTGTTTCGACATCTTGTTTATATTGAGTAATATCAGAAGATAAACTAGTATAAATTGTTGAATTAACATAAATATGAACAAGATTTGATTGAGGCTGTTGTCTTCCACCAAAAATAATTAAAGAAAATGGAATTGTCGCTCCAATGAAAATGATACTTAAAACCAAAACAATAATTACTTTATTACTTTTTCGCATAGTTAATTCCTATTTTAAGATTCGATTAATGAAATTATCTAATTTTATATCAGATAATTTTATCTTAGATATTTCAGAAATCTCTTTTTGATATAATCATAAAGATTTGATTTAATATATTTAAGTTTTTATTATGATCCAACAAGATTCTACAAGAAAGTAAAAAAACCAAGAGTTAAATATATTTTATTTTAAAATCCTTAAAAAGCTTTAGAAGAAACATAATTTCTTCCGAGGATTCGATAATTCTCTTTAAATCGAAGGGGAAATGATTTAATTCGACATTTTTTCCTTCAGTAACTCTTTCAATCATTATTTTTATTATTTCTTTATACTTTTTTACAGTAGTCCCATCGGATTCTATTTCAGAGATAACTTTCCAAGCTTCATTTAATTCTCCATTTAAAATGCATGAAATTGAGGCTAAAACATAACTAAGAACGATGTGAGAATAACCAATCTTCTTTAAGTTTGCTGCTCGATAATAATAACGATATAGATTGTTAACCATTTCTCTTATAAGAAAATCTTTTGCTGTGTCAAGTTGCTCATAAAATTTTATACTTTCTAAAATTAGGGTAGCTGCTGTAAAGAATTGTTTGTTTTTTAATCCTTCTTCAGCGATCTTATTTAACCCTCTTATAATTTGATTAAAAATGCCAAATCTATTAAATTCTAATCCACCTTCAATTACGGCATCATATGCGTTTAAATAACTCTCTGTAGATTCGTTATAACTTCCAATTTTCCAATAATTATCACCTGCTTCTACAAAATGTTTATAAGCCATCTCAAAATTATCCATTTCTTTAAAAACATTTGCCCCATCAAAAAAATTCGTCGCTGCTTGGTTAAAATCTTCAATTTTTTTTGAAAAGTTACCAGCTAACACAAAACAAGAAGCACATTCAATTAGATTATTTTGAATGTCTTGATAACATAATCCGGCTCCCCGATAATACCGTGCAATTTTATAATAGTTTTCTTGTGATTTCTCTAGTGTTTCTGCTAAGTCTATATATGCTCCTGCTTCTTTTTTCGAGAAAATAATATATTGATCTTGCTTGTCTAAAATTTTATAGAAGTTTTTTAAGATCTGATAAATTTGAGCGAGAGTAATATTATCATTTTTCTCTTCAAATTTAGTTGCCAAAGTAGAGAAGTAATCTATTCCATCCAAAATAATATCTTGTGTTTTATTATAATCGTCAATTTCTTCATAGCAAGATCCTATTTGCTGATAAGAGAAAGATAACATGTCATAGAAATTATGAATTTTAGAAATGATGATAACTTTTTCATAAAATTCTATAGCGTTTTTAAAATCAGAGATTTTTAAATATAGATCTGCTATATTTTGAAAGTTTTGAGCGATTTTCCTAGTTTCACTGAATTCTTTTAAAAGATCACTTTCTTGTTTTAAAAATTTTATGCTACTTTGAATATTTTTTTTTTCTAATTGATAATCTCTAATTTTCTCACGATAAATTTCTGCAATTCTTAAGTATAATTCTGCAATTTCATGTAATTTTGCTTGAAGTTTATAATTTATAATTTGCTTTTTGTATAATTCAATAATTTTGTTGTATAATTTAAGAGCTTCAGGAAAATCAATATTTTCCATCATCTCAGCAACAGAAAAAAGAAGTTCCCCAGCTTCAAAAAATTCTCCAGTTTGAGCAATGTCATTAGAAAAATTAATTGACTCTAATACCATTTCTTGTATCTTCTTATTTTTTTCTATTGGATCTTTAGTTTGCTTTATTTTAGATTCATATTTTCTTAGTTTTTCTAAAAATTCTGTGTATTCTATGAATTCTTCTTCTTCAATAATTTTATTATCTCCTCAAAAAAGTAAAGCCTATATATAGAAATTAATGTAGAAATAAAAAAAATTGGATTTTAATTTAGGTAAAAAAAACGCAATTAATTCAGATATATATTAATATAATTGCTGCCTAATCAAAAGTAGTCTAAGAAAGCCTTTCAAATCTAAGAATTCACAGCTTTCTGACACGAATAAAACTAAAGAAATAATATTAAATATTATTACAAACATATAATAAGTAATTAAAAATATTGAATTGGTGTTTGTTACAAAGTGAAGCAGATTAGTGAATTATTAGACACTGGATTGTACGAAACCTTTAAACCAGAAAGAACTATGACGGTTGCCGATTTATTGAAAGAACTTAACTTAGAAGATAAATATTTTGGAATTCTTGTAAATGGGAAAAAGGCAACTCCAGAGACGAAAATTGGCAAAGAAGATGAGATAATTATCCTCCCCCATAGTTCTTCTTAATTAAAGTAGCGCGGGGAAATAGCAGGAGGGTAATACCAAAGTTTTTTTTTCTTAATTTTAATTTTACCTTTAAGTTAATAAATTTAAATCTGAGTAATATCAATTATAGCTTTAGTTGATGAAGGAAAAAGAATTTAAAATGGTAAATATTATCTTATTAGATTATAAAGAAATGTTTTAAATTTAATTGAATTTTAATTCACACCTTGCAAGTTTTATGCGAAGCATTTTCCGATTTTAACTTAAAATAGAAAGTAAATTTCTTTACATTTATAGCAAATTGGATTTATAATATTAACGAGTTAGAAGATCTAAAGAGTAGAATATATATGCCTAAGATGAAAAAAAAACAACAAAAAAAAGGAAGGAGGAGTTACACTCCCTCTCCAACTCCAACAGTATCGAGAGTAAAAATGCCTTATAGAAAGAATGGAGAAATGTTTGCGCGGGTTGTCGAGATATTCGGTCAAGAACGGATGGGTGTTTTTTGTGAAGATGGAAAACATCGTATTGGGAGAATTCGAGGAAAAATTAAAAAAAGAGTGTGGGTAAGAAAAGGGGATCTGGTTATAATTAATCCTTGGGATTTTGAAACACCAGTTGATGGTAAATCAGAGAAATGTGAAATATCTTGGAGATATTTACGACATGA
>JAEOTV010000264.1 GCA_016839635.1 Promethearchaeota archaeon
AGTTATATTTGTTATAAATATAACCACATTTTTTATACCGCATCTTTGATTTAACTTTTCATTTAACGGAAGTTTACCGTAATCCAAGCTTACACCGGTAAAGATACGATTTGCTAATATAATATAAAGGTACAATGTATTTTAAATTTTTTTGTTTATTAGCAGAAGCTTAAGTTATTCTTAATAAATTTTCGTAGTTTAAAAATCCCAATTAAAATTAAAGGATATCATTTCAATAAGAGAATTTAAGATTTAAAATGCATCTAAAAGATAAAATTGGAATCCATTTAGACCAAATAAAACAGCTTAAAGGTGTAGAAAACGCAGTTTTAACTCAACGAGATGGCAACCCTATACAATCTACGGGTGTTTGGTTTTCTAAAGATGAAATATTTAATGTGAGTTCTGCAACTAGTGCAATCTTTAACGTAGGAATACATTTACACCCAAAAGATTTGAAATATATTCTGATAGAAGGAAAAAAAGCAAAAATTTTGATTGCTCCATTAAATAGTCCCTTACACAGCTCATTAAATAAGGTTTTAGAATCACAGGGTATTTTAGATACAAATCATGAATTTTTTATAGCAATTACAGCGCAACCAAATATAAATTTGGGAGGTATCTTCTTACAAACTAATGAATGCTTAAAAAAAATAAAAACTACTTTAATCACATCAGGTGAATCCTTTAAGCCTCCTTTAATACAATTTAATAATCAGAAAATTCAAAGTATCATAGAAGGATTCAATGTTAAAGAAACTGAAGATTTTGATCTAAGATTGTCTTCCTTTTCATTAAGTTTTTCA
This sequence comes from Promethearchaeota archaeon, assembly GCA_016839635.1. The sequence continues at coordinate 810 of JAEOTV010000264.1, forward strand.
GAGACTATATCTCTGGAATTAAAAAAAGTCTTAAATAATATTTCAGTTACAATTCCAGACTTAAAGTATGCTTTTATAACTATTGAGGGTGGTTTTATTGCTTCCAAAATTCTAAAAGAAGTTGACAATGATAATGAACAACTAGACAAGATTTCAGCAATGAGTTATTCTTTATTCCAAACTGCTAATAGGTGTGCTTGGTTATTAAAAAAAATGCAAGCAGAAAGAATTTTACTAGATTGTCAAAATTCATTTCAATTTATAGATGGATTAGGAAAAGCAATTTTTAGCACAGAAATCGGGAAATTAAGGCAAAAATTAGGGTTAATCCGATTAATTCTTCCACAATTTTCAAAAAAAATTGATTCTCTTATTAAAAAAGCATCAGAAATTCAAGATCATCGAACCTTTGACATAAAGAGAATGTTAGGAGAATTAGTAATAAAATAGGAAGGTGAGATGATGAATTTTTTTGAATTTTTAGATAGACTGAAACGTAATAATAATTCAATAATTTTGTATTGTCTGTTAAATAGAATTCCTATAATAGTTTTAGGGGAAGATCCAGATAAAATTGATGACTTTTTGATTGAACTTTCTGAGCTAGTTCATTTTCGAAAAGAATATGTATTCTATACTGATTTTGTATCAAGGGAAGATTATGAAAGTCTTATAACAAATGAAAATCTAGATTACAATTATCAACGTGCACATGTTAGATGCCCATGTAACGTTTCATTCAAAGCTTTAAGTCAATTTGATAATCTTTATTCATGGCTTATTGGATTAAAGATACCTGAAAAAAAAGAAGAATTACTTTACATTAAAAAATTAATAAAAAAGAACACCAATAACTTACTTTATATTACAATTGCATCAAATACAATATTGATAGAAATTGAAGGTGTTAATTCAAAATTAATTGACTTAACCCTTGAACAAAATATCTTTAAAAAAATCTCTCAAGATACTGAAAAATCGATAATTAAAATGAAAAGAGTATTATCCGATAAAATAACAACAAATCAACTAGATAAAGATTTGCTAAAAACACTATTAGATTTTGACGTTGAAAAAAATGAACTAAAAAAAAATATTTTCAAGAGGGAAATTCAAAATTTTTATTCAGGATCAAAAAGAGCATTTTTTATTTTATCAAGATTGAACTTGTTGAATAATATTGGTATTCAGACACGAGTTAGCAGTAAAACACTCCTAGAAACGATTGATTACGAAGACGCACCGATAGATAGAATATGTTCATTTATTAAGAAAGAGTGGGGAGATGATTATTTAGATTTAATTGAAGATGGAAAAAAAGCTATTATGGGTGATAAAATAGTTTCACTTTGGGGTTAGAAAAAAGTATGATTTTTAATTATGAAAATAAAACTTTACAGGTTAAGATAGTGTATTATGGTCCAGCAATGTCAGGGAAAACTACCTCGATTAAATCTCTTTTTTCTTATTTTAAAAAAGAACATTCAGTCAAGTCTATTGATAGTTCCGTCGGTCGTACATTATTTTTTGATTTTGGTGTGCTACAATTTAAAGGGATTGAATGGAGTTTAAAGTTTTTAATTTATTCCGCAACAGGTCAGGATTTTTATGCAAGCACACGCCCAGCAACCTTAAATGGTGTAGACGGATTAATTTTTGTTATGGATTCACAAATTGAATATTTAGAACATAATATTAGATCTTGGAATGAATTAAAAACAATATTTGGATCTGAGTTTTATAAAATTCCTATCGTAATCTCATTGAATAAGTTTGATTTATTGGGGTTAAACAATCCAGAAAAAAATGGTTTTTTATCCTATATAGATTTTGATAAGTTTAGACATATCACATTTAAAAAAACGATAGCAATAGAGGGAAAAGGCGTAATGGATACTTTTAATGAATTAATTAAATTTCTTTTTCCACAATTGAAGATTAATCTTAGTGTTATTAATTAAATCTTATTTTAATTTTTATTTTCAACCTTTATATACATATTTTTTGATACTCTTCTTATAAAGCCATGTAGATAGAATTGTTTAAGTAAATTTCTCACTTTGCGTACTTCTGAGGCATCAATACCTAAAACACTCATTAATTGAAAAATTGAAAATTGGTTTGGTAAATTATCCTTTATATTATTATATAAGCCCGTTTTTAATTCACATAATTTTTTGTTATAAATTATTCAAGCAAAATGAAGAAAGCTTTTTATATTTTATTTAAATTACTGAAAACTTATTAGGTGGAGTTTAGGTTTTTATAATCCTCAAAGTAACTATAAATTATCATTCCTACTTATTGTAGATCATCCTTGTCTAGTTTTTTTCATCGAATATTTACAACCCTCTTTAACTCCATATATTCTTCATATGAATTATTTACATTTTTATTTTATTAAGAAAACATGAATTAGTGATAAATTGTAATATGATCTCAATGAATAGTATTATATCTATAATTCTCGAAATTCTTTAAAACTATCTCCAATTGGAGCTTCTCCATCACCGTAAATCTGATACAAGCCTGTTCTTCTTGCGCATTCAGAGAAGCTACGATAAACATTTCTTCTTTGCTCATATAAAGCACAAGTTTTGTAAATTATAGGATTCCAAATATATAATTCATGATCTGGTTCAAACCATAGTTTTTCATCTTTTAATACTTGTTTAAAATCCTCTTCTCCTATAACCTCTGAAAGATCTTGTTTATTTATCATGATAATAAGAGGAATTTCTTTAATCAATTTACCTCTGGTGACATTTTTTAGTTCTTTTAAAGATTCTATATTATCTTCAAAGAAGTGAGTTTGAGAATCAACGGTAAATATAACACCATCTGTTCCCTTGAATATCTTCTTTCTTAAAGGTGAAAATCTTCTTTGCCCTGCAACAGTGTATACGTGATAAAAAACTTTCCCGCGACTTTTTTGTTTTGTCGATTGAAAGATTCCCCTATCAAAATACAATGTTGATCCAGATGCCATTGATATTTTAGTTAAATTTCCTGTTGGTTCAATATCTTTTTCATTTTCCTTAGTAAATCTATAAAGTGTATCTACAATTGTTGTTTTTCCTGATCCCGCCATCCCCCAATATAAGATTTTTATATATACCTTATGATCTGCTGTAAATCGTACCATTAAGAATCTTCCCTTAATTATTAAATTTTAAAGTAAAAAAAATCGTTCCTTTGAATATATTTCGTGAAGAATTTAAATAACAAAATATTCTATTAATTTTTATTAAAATATATTAATAGGTATTATTATAATTTAGTATTTATAATTCCTTTGTGATATTTTTACTTTTTGTCTAAACAACACATGATAAAGAGAAAACTCTGAATTTTTTTAAAACCAAAAGATTTTTCATTCAAATTCAATATAAGTTTTACCAAGCCTAATTTTATAATTGCACCATAAAATTAATTTACTATACATATCTCCAATATGGCCTTCCCTAATAATTAAATTTATAACATCTGAGTACATGAGTCTTCTTCTCCCTCTTATTTTTTTCTTAAGTGTTTCTATGATATTTTCTAAAATTTGGCAATTACTTGTTGAGAGATTTTTTATTTTATCTAGATTATCAGATGTTTGGTTCATCAAAATTCACTTTATAAAGTACTAGTTTTTGTATTTTAAATTCATGTATTAAACTAATATAGCTCTGAATTGAACCTTATAAATTACCAGTTTTTTACTTTTAATCTTCCCTCTCTTTCTCTCAATAATTTTGTTTTATTTCATAGAAATGAGATTCTCGTTAGATGTATCGTTATTCTCCAAAATCAATAAAATATTGGTTAAAGATTTTAAGTTTAAAATTAACGCATAAAAGTGATAAAAATTAATTCAATTAAAAGTTATGAAGAAGCGACCGATAAATGCCCTGAATGTGAAGGAAAAATAGTCGTAAATAGCTTTGAAAAAATCTGTAAGGAATGTGGGTTAGTGATAAATAATTTTTTTAGAGAATCTGCTTTTATTTTCAATGATTTAAAAATTAAAAATAGCTTAAACAAACAATACGTCGCCTTGGGTGAAAGGACCGACTTTATTGGAGGGCTAGGGTCATTTATTGATTATGAAAAATCCAAATATTTAAAAGATAAAAATGGAAAACTATTACCTCCAGATGACCAGAAGCTGTTTAGGAGATTAAAAAAAAATTACGCTCAGTTTTTGCGGATTAAAAATCATGAAACAGAATATAGAGTCTTTAATATTTTAAATAAAATTACTTTATATCTCAATCTTAATAAAAATATTCGAAATAATGCTGCCTATTACTATAAAAAAATAATAAAATCTGAAGAAAAGGTGATTAATAATATTTCACTTATTGCATTTTGCATTTTTTTTGCGGCAAGAAAAGAGTTCCATAATGCTCCCATTACAATTAATGAAATTTCAAAAGCTTTTCAAAATTTCGGGCACCGAGTAAATCCTAGGTTAATTTTAAGGGATGGAATAAAATATAAATGTCATTTAAATGATGATACAAAACCTCATAAAAGTGAAGATTATCTCATAAGATTAATAGATGAAGTAATAAAACATAAAGCTCTAAAAGAAAGACTAATGAAAAAAGAAGTCTTATGGTCTGTAAATGAATTTCAAAATAAATTAATAAGGAAATGTCGTGAAATTTTAGATGGATTACCCTTATGGCAGAGAGGTGGAAGAAATCCCTTTATTTTAACTGGAGCGATAATATATTTAGCCGATAAGTTATTAGCTAAAGATTTGAATCAAAAAGCAATTCTTACACAGAAAATCATTTCTGAAGCTACTAGGATTGCGGAATATTCTATAAGAGACCACTACGTAAATCTTTTGAAACCAATGTTTATGAATTAATTGATTTTCTAAAAAAATCATTGAAATTCAGATCATTCTGTCCTTTTTTTCACTAGCAATGTAGTAATATATCACTAACGTAAAAAATGATTTTAGAATGTATTAAATTTTTTAAACTATACAAATTTAATATTAATGCCGTTATAGAATAAATTAAATTACACATTTTCTGCTTCTGTAGTGTAGTACGGTCAAACTATTACAGTTTTCATTAAACCGTGATTAGGATTACGCATACGAGGCTCTCACCCTCGGGACCCGGGTTCGAATCCCGGCAGAAGCATCAATTTATTAGGATTAAAGCTAGTTCTAGTAATTAGTCTTCTTTTCTGAATGGAATGTTATTAAGAATTTCAAGACAATTAGATAAAATTCTAGTATAATTTTCAATTATCTGTAATTGAGTTTCATTTCTCAATTTTTTAGTAATTATTTCGATTTTTTCAAATAAAACTTTCTGTAATGAAAAAAATAACTCTTTCTTTCTAATATGAGAGGCTTTTTCTTGTTCCTCTTGATATATCTCCTTTTTTTCAACTGGCTTTTCTTTACAAGAAATATCCTTAACAATCTTAACATTCCTGTTGCATGTTGGACAAAAAATATTTCCACCTTTGTTTCTAAAAATCGGATTATTACAAACTGGGCAAGCCATATTTAGCATAGTATTTCCAGATCTAAGAAGATCTGCCATTTTTTTGATATTGTCGTTTATTTTAATCCCTATTTTATATTAATATTTCCAACTTGAATTATAAAACGAAGTAATTTATTTTATATTTTTTATTCATTTTCTCGAATTTTTAATAAATTTACGATATACCCTGAGATTCTATTTCTTAGGTGTTTTGAATCTACTTCAAGATATTTATCTAATAATCTCTTATTTAATTCAAAATCTGTTGTAAACACATCTGGATATTTGTTTATTAATTCTTTCGAGACTTTTTTAATTAAAACAGTTCTTACTTTACCCATCTCAATTACGTCCATTAATCTTTTCTTATTTTGAAATTAAATATTTGGTAAAATAAAATTTTTTTGAATTATTTGAGTTTTTATAGATTAAGCTAGAAAAGTAAGGTGTGAAGAAAAAATATATAATTATACTTCCAATTTTAATACTAGTACAAGTATTAAGCGTAATCAATTTTGTGAATGCTTTTAGTTATAACCTAATTATTTTTAATACAAACCAAACTGAATATTATATTGATGATTCCATTATAATAAATGCATTTTGGGAGTTAAATTATAATGATAATAACGAAATTGCTTATATCCAAATTCATATAATAGATCAATTTGATACATATGTTTGGAATTCTTCAAAATACGATCAAATTGGAACCTATGAGAATAATTGGACGGTAGATATTGAAGATTTTAATTTAAATATAGAAAATTCATCATACAATCTCTATATAAAGTTTTTTGTCTTTTATTTTCACATAGATACTGCAAGTACCATGTGTAATTATCTTGAAACTATAGAAATTAGAGTACTAAAAAGAAATAGCTTATGTGAGTTAATTGGATATAAAGATCGGATAAAATTGGGTGAAAATTTATCTCTGGAGGCTAAATTTTGTGATGCTGTCTCTGGTGTTAATCAATATATAACTAATCAATCCATAAATTTTATGATATTATATAATGATTTAATAACACACAAATGCAATTACACCACAAATATGTTAGGTGCAATTAACATTCAGCTGTTCTCACCCACCCATTTAAAGCTTGGGCAAAATTATCTAATATTTTCGATTACAAAAGACAATTTATATAATGATTCCAAATTCATTTATGAAATAATCGTAGAAAAAAATAATCCAATTATTGATATTCTTAATTTTAATGATATTTTAGATGAAAGTGAAGATTTAGAATTAAAATTATATTGCTATTATTACCTTAATCAATCAGAAAATCCATTAGCAAATTTTAGGTTATTAGTAAAAATTTTTGACAACGAGTCTTTAACTTTTATCAAAGAATATGAAACAGATAATTCTGGAGTATTAGAAATTTCAATTTCTCAAGATTCTTTTAATTATAACCAAATAAATCAAGATTTTATTATAAATATCATCTTAAATGAGACTAATTATCTAGATAACAAAACTTTAACCTTAAATCTTAATTTAAATCAAGTTAATTATTCAGAAATACTAAAATCCATTCAAATAAAAATTTTTTCTTTTACATCAGTTCTAATTCTAATTTCAATATTTTTATCATACATAATTATTAATAAAAAAAGTAAAAATGAGAAATTAATTACAGACTTGATTATAAGATATTAGGGTAAAGAAGGAAACATTAAGTAAATTCAAGGAATTTATATAGAAGTCATAATATTAAATTAAATTTTATTTTAAACCTATATCACCTGAAATAAATTCATTGGGGGCCTAAATTCAAATCAGATTTAAACAGATTCTGTTTTTTCCAGAAGGTTTAGATATTTTCTATATAAAATATTAAGAAATTAGTGTTAAAAAATTATTACTCTGTACTTTCTTATAAATGAATGTTTTCTTTAATCATCATAAAATCCCATTAAATGAATTATACTCATATGGAGTACTTTGAAGAATTACTAAAGAGAGAATCATTGTTTAAGGACGAAGGTAAACTTGATATAAATTATATTCCAAATGAACTACCACATAGAGATAAGGAGCTTTCTTTATTATCCCAGCTTTTTTTAGGATTAATAACTAACCCAAATTCAATATCAAGAAGGATTTTAATAACTGGAAAAACAGGTATAGGAAAAACTGTTACTGTAAAGTTATTTGGAAGTATAATAGAAAATGTTGCACGAAAACGAGAAATAAATATAAAATATGCTCATGTTAATTGTAGAAAGGAAAGAACTAGCTATAAGGTCTTAATCCGGTTAATTCAATTATTAGATAACCGATTTCCAAAAAGGGGTTATTCATCACAAGATTTATTAGACATCTTAATTGAATTTCTCCATCGTTATGATATACATATATTAGTTGTTCTAGATGAATTAAGTTATTTGATAAATAAACAGGAAGATTTAATTTACGCATTAACACGAATTAATGATGACAACTTCAAAGGTGAACAAAGGCTTTCAATTATTGGAATTGTAAGAGATCTCTCATGTTTAAACAATTTAGATAATAGCACAATGAGTACACTACAAAGAAATATAATCAAATTTAAAAAATATACTGAAGGTCAAATTTTTGACATTTTAAAATATCGATCAGATGATAGTCTTAAAAAAAATGTATTATCTGATAAAATGATAAGAATGATATCTGAAATTACTGCTAGGACAGGTGATGTAAGACACGGATTAAATATTTTATGGAGATCATGTAAAATTGCTGAAAGCAAAAATTTAAATTATATTAATACTGAATGTGTTAGATTGGGGAACCAAGATCTACTTCCTTATTCAACATTAGATATTTTAGAATATATGAATTCACAAAAATTATCATTCTTACTTGCTATTATTAAAGCTTTAAATAGCCATGATAATATTAAGATATCTTTTAATGAAGCTCTGAAAAGATATTATATGATATGTGAAAATATTGAACTGAAACCGAGATCTACTTCTCAACTTTGGAATTATCTTCAAGAATTTAAGAGAGATAATCTTCTAGAAACCAAAATTATAAGCGAAAAAATAAAAGGGAGACGTGCAATAATCACTATTCCTGATTTAAGTTTACCTAATTTAGAAAGGAACACAATAGAAATACTTAACTCTAAAGGATTTAAAATATGATTAATAATAAACTAGAAAAAAAAGATTTAATTGAGGACCTATTAGGATCAAGAGCAAGAGTTAAAATTTTAAAAATTTTAGCTAAATATGACGAATTAACGATTTCATTAATTATAAGAAAGACTAGATTGAATTATTCTTGTGCTTTGAAACATCTTAATTTTTTAAAATTGCATAATTTAATTCAAGAAAAGAATTTTGGGAGAATAAAAATCTTCAGATATAAATCAGAAAATATGAAAGCGAGGAGTCTTAGAAATTTTATAGAAATTTGGGAAGGAGAATATTAAGAATATGGACTTATTGATTTTTTTTTTAACAGTATTATACTTCAATATAGTGTTCTTAGTAACATTATATTTTGATCTAAAACTTCGTAAGATCCCAAATAAATTTTTTAAGTTAGCATTTAGCTTCGCTATTATGCTATTTATAATTGAATATTTTAGATATGCTAATTATATCTTAGTAATTATTTTTGTCAAATTTTTTTTTTTTAATTGTCTTTCTCCTTTCATTTATCTTGTTTATTCTAAAAGTAATCGGTGGAAGTGACGGAAAACTTATAATTTTGATCTTTCTGATTCATCCTATACAATTTTTGAATCTATTTTTTGTAACTTCATTTTTTTTATGGTTTTCGTTATTAATTATTCTAATTTTCCTTCAAAACTTTTTAATAAACTCTTTAAACAAAAATGACTGTTCATTTACTACATTCCTTAACTTCAATTCAAAATTTACAGCGTTTAAGAAATTTTACATTAAAACCATTTATAAATTCTTAAATTATTCAAAATTAAGTGAATATAAAGAAGAGAAAATAATCCTTAAGTCTATTTTAATAATATTTAATAATAGGAAAAACCAATTCCAGGTATTAGTTCAATATCGTCCTCCACTCATTTTGATAATTATCTTAACATACTTATTTGCTTGGATTGGTAAACTTGCGATTAATTAATAAATATCGATTAATTTTAAATTTGTTAATTTTTATTAAATTAATGAATTTTAATAATTTTTTAACGGGAAAAATAAAAAATGGAGATTGAAAAAACAAGAGAAACATCATGGAAAATTCAGCTAAAAAGCAGAAATGATAATATTGAAATAACTTCGGTTGAGATTAGTGGTGAAGTTCGAATAATTAAATTAGCACTTCTAAATAATGACAAGAGTGTTAAAGTTGAGATGAATAAAGAAGAATTCTTTAATTTTCTATCTTTAATCTCCGCCTTTAAGGATGTAGTTATTGGAGAAGAGTCTCTTACAATTGAGGAAGAACTAGAATTAATTGATGATCAACCAAAAGAAATTCAAACAAAAATCCCAAAATTAGATGATAATTTATATCAATTACAAACTGATACTATGGAAAAAAATTTTGAAAAAGATGATGAAGAGTTAAATCCTGAAGAATGGGATCCTTGGTGAAAATTCTATTTTATTTGTTCAATTTTATATTCGCAGAAATCTAAACTTAGATCCTCTAAACAACATTGAGTTTCAGTAACATTAACTCTATAAAGAGCAAATTCTCCTATCCCTGTTAATAACCCCGTTATAAAAAAGCAAAAATATTTAGACTTATTTTCCAATTGTGAAGAGATATTATGAAAAAGATTTAAGATAATTAAATCCTCAGTAATTTGTTTTGGTACAAAACGCCCCCATCCGTGATTACTTAATATATTACAGCATTGATTTATTAAATCTTCTAAAGTTTTTGGACCTATATTCTCATCCCAATTTTGTATTAAATTCCAACCTGCCTTCTTGCCAAGCCAAACTAATAAAGATTTCACCCCTTCTCCATAAATAGATGATAAAATATCAAGTACTTGAGGAGGAAAAAATACAAATCGATCATTATAGAGGTTATATTTACCTTTATTATATTTGAGTCCTTTTAATTTTAAATTTCTCATAATTATTAACAGCTTTTTTTCTTATATAATATTTTCTAGCACTACTATCTTTTCTAAAAACTTGATTTTAAGAATAATACAATATATTAAAACCATATTGAGTAATTTAATTTACTGGAAATAATAATTCGGGCTCTTTAAATAATTTCTAGAGAATACAGTTCAAGAAATGCTAGAATTTAATATCTTATTATTTGAAATCTTATTAATTTTGAGTATTTCAATTTTTATTTTTATTTATTCCGCATTTTCTGCAGATACGGTAACATCTTTTATTTCTCTTTTAATTTTTTTAATTTTGTTAATTCCTTTTTATTTGATTTTAGAAAGATTAGAACTTATAATATATATGAATAATTTAGAGAACATAGTTTTTTTTAAATTAATCATTGTCTATTCAACGCTAATAAATGTGTTTATTGGGTTATTTTTAGTTGTAGAATCCATTTATCTTATTGGTTTTTCTTAATAATACGTTAGAAATATTTAGATAAAATTTAATGCATTAATAAAAGATGATATAAAAGTTAGAATAAAAATTAGGTTAGAAATAATAATTATCAGAAATTTCTTCCGATACTTAATTACTTTCAAGAAGTAATTGGAAGTAATTGAAATACTTGAGGTAAATACAATAAAAATTAATATTGTATAATAAAAATTCATCAAATCGCTATAATCAATTAAAATTACAGGAGTAATTGAATTAATATTCCTTGTTATTAATATAAAAAAAGGGAACATCCCTGAAATCGCCCCAATTAATATTGGTAAAAGGAAAATAAAGAAAAATATTTTAAACTTCTCGCCTTTAATAATAATTCCTAATTTTTTTTCAAGTTTTTGATGATTATGAAGTAAATTTAAAATTTCGAAGATTTTTTCAGAAGAATAGTATGGGTTTTCTGCTACAAATTTTTCGATAAGATCTAATATTGCAGTATATCTTATTGAGTTCAATTCTAGCTTAAAAAATTGTATCATTTCATAAAACGAGCAGTTAAAATTTAAAAGCCGAGATAATTGATTTTTAATTGTTCTCTCTAACACCATAAATAAATTTTTATTCTGTGAATAAGATTTTATAAAAGCCTTTTCAGGAGATAAATTATTTTTTAAATTTACAGCAAAACCACTTAGAAATAATAAAAATTCATTAAATTTTTTCTTTTCTGCACCAGAATAATCATTTAAAATACCAATCATATGCGAGTTCACTCTTATAAATTTGCTACATAAGAAATTTAAAACTAGTAAAAAGAAAGGAATTACAAAAATTAGAGTAAAAATATTTACTAATTGAAAAAGAATTAAAAAACATAGACCGATTGGAAAAAAAACACCAATAAAAAATATGATACTAATTTTTGATTGAATTTCTTTTAAATAAATTTTAAAGTTTTTTTCTAATGTAGTTTCTGTAAACTTATCAAGTGAAAATGTATCATCAAAATTATTTATCAATAAATTATTTAAATATAAATTAAAATCTCTCGATGGTGTTAAAATTTTCAATAGCTCCTTTTCAGGAATTTCACCTTCATGAATTTTAACCAATGTCTTTTTAAAATGATTTAAAATTGGAAGTTTATATCCCTTAATCAGCTTTATAAAACTTAGATAAAAATCAGTATTAGGTTTTAATGTTTTTCTAACTAAAGAATAATCTAATTTGATTAGATACAACATAGCATTAATTTCTATTTCTTTTTTATTAATATCATGAAAAATAATTAAATTGAATCGATTAGAAACTACTAATGATAGAATTACCGAATATAGAATTATTATTAGAATATTTAATTTGATAATGATCATAGATAGGAGTAAGGAAATGCTAAAACTTATTAAGCAAATTATGAAGCTTGCTCTATTTACGTCATCTTTATCAATTTCATATAAATTCCTATATAGGTGACTATATCTTTCATTCAAATCCTTGAATTTTAACCTAGGTAAATAAGAAATATGGAATTTCTTACAAAAATTAATATATTTTTTAAGATTTCTCATATAATTTAAAATTTTATTGTAAGTTACTAATATTTACTTCGATTAAAGATAGACAACTGGAGATATTCAAAAGGTATATCCCAGGGGAAATTAGTAGATAATCTTGATTACTAAAACCTTTATTATATTCTTTTATTTTGACACAGAGTTGATTTTCAATAAAAAATTCATACTTAGCAATATGAGCGTAAAATGATGCATTTAAATTAGAAGGATAATCGATCTCTTTCAGATAAGCTTCATCCTGATTTTGTATTATATAATTAATTCCTTGATCAATTTCATTTATAAAGAACATGTAAATCTCCAAATCTCGCCTTCCATTTTGATTAAATTCTGCTATTGTTCCCAGGAAAGGAACTACTATGGAAGAAAAAATTGTAAGAGTAAAAATCCCAAATCCTACTAATAAAGATTTTTCAATAAGATTTGTCATATAATTGAATAATAATTTAAAAATTTAAACCTCGACTCTTTTTCCAAATAATCCAAAATTGTTTTAATGAGTCAAGAGACATTTTTGAATAATATGAGATTTTATGAAAAAAATCGATTAATTCGGTATTTGCAATTTTTTCAGAATTTAATAAAAACTCGAAGATTTCATTATATAGGTTAATTTGTGATAAGAATTTCTCTTTTGTTAAATCCTCATACTTTTTTATTTCTAAAATCATATTTGTTTCAGTTAGGGATTTTGATAATATCCATTTGTCTGTTTGTGGATTGTATTCGAAAATAACGTTAAAGAGTTTTTTTTTAGATTCAAGAGATTTATTAATTTCAAAGATTCCAACAACTTTTCTCTTATTGTACTTTTTTTTCATCAATATAATAAGATCCAAATCATTAAGACATGATTTATTTATTTTAAAATGATAGAGGAAACGATTCATTAGAGAATCAATATTTTTTGAATGTATTGTCTGGAATCCTCTTAATCCGGCTGCTAAACATTGGAACATTGCCTCTGTTTCCTCTTTTGTGAGAATCTCGCCTAAATATATAATATCAGGTGTTCTGTGTAAAAGAGTTTTAATTTGATTACTTTTTGAATATTTTTCTATAATCGATTCTTCTAATGAATCTACTTTATATTTCAATTGATGTTTGCCAAATTCAATTTGGTTTAATGATTCTGTAATATTCTCAACATAAATTTTTCTAAACTCTTTTGGAGTTAATAAATCTAGTGCATTAATTAAAGTTGTTTTTCCTGTGTCAGTTTCTCCTGTGATTGTAATATTTTTTCTACGAAGAATGTTGAAATATAAAAATGCTGCTATTAACGGATCCAAAGTCCCATTTTTTAGTAAATCTTGTATAGTAAAAATATTTCTATTTAACTTCCTTATATCTAAAGCAAAATCATTTATTTGAATTGGTTCAACATCAATAGAAAACCTACAGTAAAAATATTTATTCTTTATAACAAATTTTATAATTGGATTCTTAAAGTCAAGCCTTTTTCCACTATATAATCTAATCAAAGATTTAATACGCTCTAATTCTTTCGAGTTGAATCCTATTTTCGTTCGACACCGGCCATAAATCTGATGATTTATGTAGATTTCATCTTTAGGAGAATCTAAAAATATTTCTTCTATAAAATCATCGATTAATAATGGAAATAATTTGTCTAGGTTCAATTTTTTTATGGCAGTTAAAAATCCAATCTTATGACTGACTGAGTCTGAAAATTCATATTTTAATTTTAAAATTTTTAAAGATTCTCTTTCATAGAATTCTATTAGTTTTTCAAGTGGAACAATTTGATCAAGCTCTACGATCTCAATGCTATGACAAACATCCTGTATTATCTTTTCGAAGTAATACTCCTGCGATTCCCCCTTATAGAAGTATTCAACCTTGTAGTTTTTCTCAATTTCGTATTCATTCTCAATTATAAAAACTTTAAAAATATCAGAATTGCCAAGATTATATTTCTTTAATATTTTTTTATATTTCTTTACACACCGTTCTTGAGGATCTTGAGTTTCTCTAATATCTTGAATATAATTTATCATTAGTGAGGGTCCTGAAAAGAAATATTCATAAAAACTCCTGTGATTTTTATAAGTTGCGGTATCTAGCTTAAAATTTCTAAATTTTTGAATAATTCTTAAATCATTCAATAACTTTAAAAGAAATTTTATTGAGGTTTTAATTGAATTATAACATTCTTGGCAGATTAGATCATTAATACTTACTTTCTCAAGATTTGAAACTCCTTTATCGTAAATATTATAAATAAGAATTGGATTGAAATATTCATCATCTTTAATTTTATACAAAGAAGATATATTTGGAAATACTTTACATTTAAACTCCTTATATTTACATTTTTGGGTTCTAATTTTCTCAATTTTAGATTTAGTTTTCTTAATTGTTTTTAAAATCTTGAAGTAATCGAGAAATAATTTGAATTGATTAGAATTAATTACTAAATCATTCCATAATATTGATATATAATCAAATTTTCGATTTCTATAATTATATAATGTTTCTAAAAAACATTTAATACATCTTTTGGATTTATAGAAATTTATTTCTTTTTGAGGGCAGTTATAACAATCTAGAGTTAAAACAATATCTTTTTTCCCGTCTAAGTTTTCTTTTTCTTTGAAATAACTTGAATCATTTAGAGACATTTAAACATTTTTTAAAAAAAGAAATTTAAATATCCCTATTTTAGCCCAAAGCTATAAAATTAGTTTTAAATGAAAAAATTTATTTATTTTAAAAAATTCATTTCCAAAAGTAAATGTGATAGATAATGGGTCATCGGAAAAAACACGCACCTAGACATGGATCATTAGCATTTCTGCCCAGAAAAAGAGCAGTACAAATAAAAGGTCGAGTCCGACATTGGTTTGATAGTTTAGATGAGATTAAATTTCTTGGTTTTGCAGGATTTAAAGCAGGTATGACTCATATTACTTATATTGAAGATCAGAAAAATAGTCCTTATTATGGAAAAGAATTAATGAAACCTGTAACTATTATTGAAGTCCCTCCATTAATTCTTATTGGAATTAGAGTTTATAATGCCGATGAGTATGGTAAGTATATAATTGGTGAATTATATACAGCCGAATTTAACAATTTTTTATCTCGGAAAATAAATCTGCCAAATATAGAGAAAAAGGAACCTAAAGATGCTAAAAAAGAAATATTGAAAGCTTTAAATGAAACAAGTGAGATTAGAGGTATTTTTCAAACACAGCCCTATCAGACATCCATACCTAGAAAAAAACCAGATATTATTGAAATTAAAATTAATTCATTAAATCAACCTAAGAATGAATTTAATTTCGCATATAAAAGCTTAGGCAAAGAAATTAAGGCACGCGATGTTTTGACTCAAGGGGAATTAGTTGATGTGATTGCTGTAACTAAAGGAAAAGGATTTCAGGGACCTGTTAAGAGATTTGGAATAAAAATTCTTACTCGTAAAAATAATAAAATAAAGAGAGCTGTTGCATGTATTGGTCCTTGGCATCCTGCTAGAGTTCTTTATACAGTTCCCCGTGCAGGTCAACTAGGATATCATCAAAGGACTGAATATCATAAAAGATTGATGCAAATTGGTGAAAATGAGGAAGAAATAAACCCAAAGGGAGGATTTATTCGATATGGCAAAATTCGTGGAGATTATATATTACTTCTAGGCTCAATTCCCGGACCTAAAAAAAGATTAATTAGAATAAGAAAAACAATAAGACCTTCCAAATCTTTTGTAGTAAATACTCCAGAAATAACCTTTATAAGTCGAGAAAGCCAACAAAGAAGATAATTTTTATAATCCTGGTGATGTTATGGAAAAAATTAATGTTTATAATTTGGATGGAAAGAAAAAAGGACTTATTGATAAACCAAAAATATTTGATGTAAAACCTAGAACAGATCTTATTCAAACGGCAAGTATAGTAGCTCAGAGTAAAAATAAGCAACCTCAAGGAAGAGATAAAAGGGCAGGACTAAGAAATACTGCCGAAGGTTGGGGGACTGGTCATGGGTTATCGAGAGCCCCTAGAATAAAAGGGAGTGGATTTGCGACTGCTAGGAGTGTAGGTCGTGTACCCTATGCCAAAGGAGGTCGACAAGCACATCCAATAAAAACAGAGAAAAAGATTAAGAAGAAAATTAATAAACGTATAAATAAACTCTCAATAATTTCTGCAATTTCTGCTTCTGGAGATAAATCTTGGGTCAAGAAAGGAGGTTATATTATTGAAAATGTACCTGAAATTCCATTGGTTATTGATGACAAAATCCAAACAATAAGAAAAACATCAGGTGTATATTCAATTTTATGTAATCTTGGATTAAAGGAGAATCTAATTAAAGTTAAGAAAAATGTTAAGATAAGAGCAGGTAAAGGGAAATCAAGAGGACGTAAATATAAAAAAAGAAAGGGAATTTTAATTGTAATAAAAGATGATTTTGGAATTATCAAAGCTGCAAGAAATATTCCCGGAACCGATGTTATTAAAATTGAAAATTTATCGATTAATAATCTATCCCCTAGCGGCTCATCAGGGAGATTAATTATTTGGACTCAATCTGCTATCAATGATTTACATAATTATGAGGTGTTTGTATAATTGGAAGTTTTTTATAAAATTATTAAAAAACCGTTAATTACTGAGAAAACTTTTGACTTAATTGAAAAAGAGAATAAATTAGTGTTTATAGTAAATAGAAAAGCAAATAAAAACCAAATAAAAAAAGCAATTGAAAAATTACATAATGTAAAAGTGATGAAAGTTAACACGATGATTACCCCTAAAGGAGAGAAAAAAGCATTTATAAAATTACACCCTGAATATTCAGCTCAAGATATTGCAATTGATTTAGGTATTTTTTAATTTTCATTTATTTTAAATTGATTATAATTAAAATCTCTAATTTCTATAGGATTCACGATTTTTATATTTTCTATCAATTTTATAGATTTTATCTCTTGTAATTCTTTATTTCCTAAATTATTTAATATTAAAATATAAATAAAATATTTAGAATGGTATTTTTCGATAACATTATATATAAGCTTACAATCAAGGTTTTCTAATATTAAAAATACAAAACGATACTCAATAAATAATAAGTTTTTGCTTAATCTCACATAATCTAGTTGATTTTTTAATAGATTTTCTTCAAATTCTTTATTCATTTCTGATAAATCTAAGGACTCAGATGAACTGTTAGAATCAAAAAGGTCATAATAATCATTTAAAAAATAGAAAGTGTGATTAATTCCTAATCTCCAAAAATAATTAGAGAACGCCTTTATTTTAATATTATGCCTTTTTAGCAAAATAGAATGAAAAAAATTATTAATCTTATTTTCAATATCAGAAATTTTATCAATTCTTTTTGATTCTAAAACGAAATAAGGTGAAATCTTAATGATTTCAGTATTTTCTATGTTAAAATTAAGTATTAAATAGCCTTTTTCCCCGATATTATTAACAAGATCTAAGAAATTTATTATAAATGTGTGTTTATTTTCAATAAAATCGAAATCAATTGTGAAAAAATTTAAAATTTTTAATTTGTTCTCATTTGAAATTAAAATTGATTCAGAATTTTTTGTAATAGTTGTATTAGAGCTAAAATCTTGGAAAATGATAGCTAAAAATTTTTCTTCTAAGACCTTTTCTCTCAAAAATTTAATTGATTTATAAGTTTCTCCTATACTTTGTTGGACAATGTTAAAAGTTTTAATTATGTTTTCTTTTCCACTCTCTTCAAAATTTAGAATTATTACTTTTTTACTTTTATCATTTGTGTCTATTTGGATAGAGTAATATTGAATTATTCTACGCATTAGCAAGTCATTTAAGATAGAAAATATTGATTTAAAATTCAAGCATTCTAAAATTGCGAATGAGATTATTCTGTTCTTTTCTTTTAAACTCTTGTAGTAAATTAAACTATTTTCTATAAGATATGAAAAAAGTTTGTACTTACTTTTTTTGACCATTTCATTAATATTTTTAACAAGGTTTATAAAAACATAAATTTTTTATTAACAACAATGATAATCTAAAATCTATAAGATTTGTGTATATTGTTAAAAACTTAAATCTATTCTAATTTTTCACCTTTATCTTAAAACAAAACTTAAAACGACTTTTATGTTATAATTAATTAAATTATATTTGAATTTTGGTAATTAGTTTGCTTAAGTATATAAAGAATTTTCTATTAAGTTTAAAACCAGATATAATAATTCAAGCCCCCTCACGGATTAACATAATTAATCCTTTAGATGCAGTTGAAGGTGATTTTTGGATGCCTTCTGTAGCCATAAACGGTTTAACGAACCCTCTTTCTGTATTTTTATATATCAAAGAAATTGAAGGAGAGAGTAGAATAAAAGTATACACTTTGAAAAAAATGATGAACCAATATTCAATCGAGGTAAAAAGTGAGGAATTATTTTCAAAAAATAAAGAAGACCTCATAGCTAAGTTCAGAGGACAAAATAAACTAATTTATGCTAGTCTTTATAGATTTTGTGATATGAGCTCTTATTTTAAGAATTCTTTTTTAAACTCAAATTTAGAGATTGGATTAATAACAACAATTCCTGAAAATAGTGGTCTCGGTGGAAGCGCTGCTATCATAATTGCTGTGCTCTTTGGATTAGCTCAATTCTATGATATATACAATAATATTAATAAGTTAAAAGAGAACGAATTCCCAATAAATAAAGACATTATAGCAGAAATGGCAACAAAAATTGAAGATGAAGATTTAAAAATTACCGCGGGTTATGGAGATAGATATACAATAAGTAGAGGTGGTTTAAGTTTTTGCTCTTATTATGGAAAGCTCTATCATAAAAATTTATCTAAAGAACCATTAGCTATCTACGATAGAATCGATGATGTATATGAATTGAATAATATTCCCATAATTATTTGTTATTCCGGGGTACTTCATGATAGCGGTGATATACATAGGAAATTAAGAAAAATCTATTTACAGAATAATCCAATTTTTTTGGATAGTTATAAAAAATTAGCAGAAATTGCTTGGAGATCTAGATTTGCGATAATGAAACATGATTGGGCTAGACTAGGTAAATATTTCAAGGAAAATACGAAAATTATGAATCTTGTTATGAAAGAAGCAGGATTTAAATATGGGATTGGTTTAGCAAATAACATTTTAATTGATTTAATTGAAGAACACCCCGATGTATATGCTGCTAAATTAACGGGTGCCGGTGATGGAGGCTCTGTTTTTGCTTTAGTCAATCCAAATAAAAAAAAAACAATTTTAAATTATTGGCAAGATAAATTAAATGAAGTTATAACCGATAAAGAGATCTTTACTTCAAAATTTCCATCATTCCCTGTAGATATAATACCTAAATTAAAAAATACTCAATTTTATCAAATAAAAATTGATAAGGATGGAGTGAAAAAGTTATAATTCATTAAAAATTATATATTTAAAACCATTTGGAGATCTAACTTGAGTAAATTCGAAAGATATAAAACAAAAGCTGAAACCTATATTTATCCTCACAAACACTGTAAGAAGTGTAGCGAAATGATTACAGAGGCTTTTACTTATTGTACTGAATGTTATAATAGCTTAAAAGAAAAGAAAAAAAGAAGATTATTTAGAAGGAAAAAAAAAGAATTGTAAATAATAATTATGGAGATCCATAATTTAGAATTCAAAAAGTTAAATGTCTAATCTCTCTAATAACCAATTTTTATCTAATAAGGAGAGAAATGGACCTAATCGTGGACCACTTTTTTTACCCAAAATTATTTGATAGATGACTTCAAAAAATTTTCTTGGAGGAATATCTACATCGTTTTTAGCTATAGAAAAGATCTTGTTTTGAATTGAATCTGCATCTAAATTGTCATTTTTTTCAAAATATTCTCTTAAAAGATGGATTCCTTTGATTTGATTCTTTTCCATTTCACTTAATATCTTTTCATCAACTTTTTCAGGAATAGTAAAAAGCTCTAATTTTCTCATGATTTCCTTTTTGATTTTAAGATCTTTTTCACTTTCCAATATTTTATTTACCTCTCCAATCCAATTATTTGTTTGGGAAAGAAGTTCCTCGAATTCTTGTATTGTTATTATACTACTAAAATTTTGTTTATCCATGTATGATTTAGCTTTTTCATATATTCTCTCTATACTTAAAATATTTTGAATTTGAGCTAAAAATGTTAGAAATTTTAAGGGAATTTTGTTTAACTTTGTTCTAGGAATATCATTTATTTGAGTTAAGGGAAATAGGTATTTGAAAAACTTAACTTCCTCAGGGTCTTCAGGAATTTCTAAATCATAAAAAATATCTTCCATTCTTTTATAATAATCATAATATTGTGGAAGCTCTTCAATTCTAAATGTAATATGTTTTATTGGATTTGTTCTTAAGATTATTGATCTATAAATACTTGGATCTGCGATATTTAAATAATTATTGGGAGTGAAAAAATGACCTTTAGATGTCCCCATATCTTTATTACCTAATCTTAACCATTCATAAGGAACTTTAACAGGTCCTTCATATTCATATAATACTTGACATAATTCAATTCCTGTATCATAAGCACCTCCTTTTACACTATGGTCTTTACCTGCAGGTTCACACGTAGTTCTAAACAAAGCCCATTTAGCAGGCCAATCCACACGCCAATTTAGTTTTAATCTCCCACTCCAAATTGAAATCTTTCCAGCATATCCGCATGCCTCACATTCGTATGAGATAGTTTCTTCGCTAGGAAAATATTTTTTTATTCTATTCGGTCTAATAGATCCTTCATTATCTCGATGTTGGATTCTATTGCATTTTTCACAAATAGCCATTACCGGCATCCAATCTTTCTGCATTTTAATAAAATCTTCTTTATCTTCTTCTTTCAATGTAGGGACTATATATTTTTTTAATATTGTTTTAATTTTCTCTGTATTATCTAAGGCTATTTTTATTTTTTCTTGCATTTTTTTTTCTCTATATAATTCATGAGACCAGATTATTCTTATTTTAATTCCGAATTCAGGAAAAACTTTTGATAATTCGTTTCCAAAATGATGAGCATAACTCTCACATCTGCAATCTTCATAGGGGCATGGAATCATAGCGAAAGGTTTCCCAATATGTTCAATCTGAAAATTATTGTTTATATATGGAGGAAATCGTTTAGCAGCATCCAAACTATCGAAAAATAACAGATTGTTTACTTTCTTACCATCATTTTCAAAGATTCTTCTTAAAGCATCACAAATTATTATTTCTCTTAATATCCCTAAATGAATATGACCTGAGGGAGTTTTACCTGTAGAAAGTGTTATTTCATTAGGTTTACGTGAGTAAATTTCTTTGGCAATTTCTTCTAGCCAATGAACTGAAAAATCTTCATTCAAATTTTCTTCACTAAATCACTTTTGCTTTAATGAGATAATGTTTTCTATTACAAAAATTTTTCTATTATGCATAACACTATATTTAACGTAAGCAAATTATCTTTTTCAATTTTGCTTTTAAATAAAAGTGAGTAAAATAATGAGGATTGCCGTTTTAAATAAAGATTTTTGCAAACCAGATAAATGTAGTCCTTTTGGTGAAAAACCATGCATAAAATATTGCCCTAGGGTGAGAACAGGTGATAAAACAATAGTGTTAAGCCCTGATGAGAAATCTGTTATAATTACAGAAAGTTTATGCTCTGGAGAGGGAATTTGCATTAAAAAATGCCCATTTAAAGCAATTAGTATAGTTAATTTACCCGATCCTTTAGAAAATCAAATGTCTTATAGGTATGGCCAAGATCAATTTTCACTCTTTCGAATGGCAATTCCAAAAAAAGGAAAAGTTCTAGGAATCATAGGACAAAATGGAATTGGGAAAAGTACGCTATTAAAATTACTTTCGAATGAATTAAAAATTAACTTTGGGAGATTTGGAGATGAAACTCCAGATTGGAAACAAATAATAGAACATTTTAAAGGTTCTGAACTTCATCAATATTACATTGATCTTAAAGAGAATGAAGTTAAAATTGTACATAAACCTCAAAACATTACTGTGATACCTAAATTTGTTTCTGGAAAAGTTATAGATCTCCTGAATAAAAATGATGAGGGGAAACAACTTGAACAGATTTCTGAGAATCTTAATATTAACGAAATTTTGGAGAGAGATATTTCGGTATTGTCGGGAGGAGAATTACAAAGAGTCGCTATTGCCGCTGCGTATCTTAAAGATGGGGACGTTTATTTGTTCGATGAGCCAAGTTCATATTTAGATGTAAGTGAAAGAATTAATATGGCAAAATTAATCCGTACATTATCAGAAAAAAATAAAACAATAATAGTGGTTGAACACGATTTAGCTATTTTAGATTACTTGAGTGATTATGTTTCGATTTTATATGGTCAACCTGGTGTGTATGGAATAATATCTCATCCTCAAGGTGTTAGGGTTGGTATTAATATTTATTTAAATGGATATATTAAGGATGAAAATGTAAGATTTAGAGAAGATCCTATTATATTTCATGAAAGACCGCCTCAAGATTCATTATTTGATTCTGGAGATATTGTTTTCTCCTATAATGATATTGATATTACCTTAGGGAGTTTTCATTTAATCGCTTTAGGGAGTGAAATTCATGCCGGTGAAATCATTGGAATTCTAGGGCCAAATGGAATTGGGAAAACTACGTTTATTAACTCTATTGCGAATGTCGTAAATACTGATGATAATATTCCTGTTGATAAACAGGAGATATTTGATGAGGAAAACAAACAAAAATTACATGTCGCTGTAAAACCTCAGTATATTAAAATTGAAGAGGATGGACTAGTTTCTGACCTTATTACAAAAATTAAATTAGCTCCTCATTTGAGCCAATCCTATAAAAAGAGATTGATTAATAATCTAAACTTAGAAAATATAAAGGAGAGAAATCTTTCTGAATTAAGTGGAGGTGAATTACAGAGAATAGCTATTGCGAAATGTCTAGCTAGTGAAGCTGATATTTACCTATTTGATGAACCTTCGGCTTTTTTAGATGTTGAGATGAGATTACAAGTAGCTCAACTATTAAGAAAATCTATTGAGGAATTAAAAAAATCTGGATTTGTTGTAGAACATGATATCATAACACAAGATTTCATAGCAGATTCAATATTGGTTTTTGAAGGAAATCCTGGACTTGAAGGTAATGCTTTACCTCCTCAAAATTTAAGAGATGGTTTTAACACGTTTTTAAAAAATATGGGGATAACATTTAGAAGAGATTCTATTACGAAAAGACCTCGTGTAAATAAAATTGGCAGTAATAAAGATATCTATCAAAAACGGATAAATGAGTATTATTATATCCCAAAATAGAATATTGCAAGTTTTTAAAAAATGATTTAATTATCTCTAGTTAATTAAATAATATTTTTTATACTCCTTAATTTCGATTGGAATTTTTTTATAAAACCTTAGTTAAACTATGAAATTTTGGATTATTTAATTTTTAATAAGATTATTTAAATAATTTATACGAATAATTAACTGGGCCCTATACTAAAATACATTAGTAAATTTTTTTTAAACTATTCTAAAATAAGATTTGCAGTGGAAATATAGGAGCCTATATTGGTATTAACTAGTTATTAATAATTTAAACTAAAAAAATAAACAAAATAAAAAAAAAATTAATCATTAAATTTCCAAAAAATGAGAGGTCGGCCTCTTTTTCCATCATTACGAGAAAATTTTTCAATTAATTTTCTTTTTTGAAGCTTCACTAAATTATCATATATTGTTGTTCTCGGAATTTTTAATTCCTTCACTAAATCTCGCCTTGTTAAAGGTCCCTCATCTTTTAAAGCTTTCATTAAATTATACTGAATGGGTGATAAAAAATCATTTGTTTCAGGATAATTTTCAATTGTAGTTTTATTTGCCATTATTTATTCCTCCACTCTTATAATTGATTTAAAAACGACAATTTTACGACGATTTAATTTTTCAAGTGAAAAATTTTAATCTTATAATCTAGTTAATTCTAATTCATATATAAATGATGCTTATTTATGTATTATTATCATCAATTAGCATAAGATTTAAAAATGAATATTATTCTATACTTATTGTAGAATAATCTCTTTTTAATGATAAAATGACAGAGACTACAAGAACAACAGTAACGCTAAATAAAAGTTATATGAAATTAATTGAAGAGTTAGTAGATGTATTTGGAGCTACAAAAGCGCAAGTAATTAGTAATATTGTAGAATATTTTTTTAATGACAGTAATAATGACTTACTCTTAGAAAAATTAAGAACAAGAAAAAGACAAGAAAAAATTCCTGATAAAGAAGATCTTGATAACAGAATTACAAAATATTTGAAGAGAGCCGATAAAATCCCATTTAACGTATTTATAAATCATTTAAAATTAGATAACGACTTTGTAATAAAAAATCTAGACGATTGGGGCGAAAAATATAATTTTAGGCTTATAGATAATAAGATAGTTAAAGAATAGTGCATTCTAATCTTTTTATTTGATGATAATTTAGATAATCATCCGAATAAATTGAAAAAATCATTTGATAATCCTACTGTCCAATCAAGCAATGAAGTTACAACACCAATTATGATAAAAAATATAAATAACGCAAATCCAATTAATAGAGCGTACTCGATAAGGTTCCCTCCATACTCGTCTGAGAAGAATTCTTTTGTTTTAGATCGAAATTTTTTAATCAAACTTTTAATATTCATTTCTAACTTATTTTATTAGATATTTTTATAAACTCAACTAATTTTGAATTAATTTAGATTTGAAATAAATGTTTTAAACTTTTAAGATTTCAAAAATTTCCTCAAGTTCTTCTTCAGATGCTTGAGCTCTTGGTATTTTAATTCGGAACTTTTCATCATCATAATTTCTAGGAATAATGTGAACATGAAAATGTTTAATTATTTGACCTGCTGCAGCAAAATTATTTTGAAGTATATTATATCCATCACTTTTTAAAATTTTATGAATCCTTATTGCTAAGTTTTGTACTGCTTTATACACTTTACTAAGCTCATAATCTGGTATATCCTCTAAATTTGAGTAGTGATTTTTAGGGATTATGATTGTGTGCCCCTTAGAAATTGGAGAAATATCTAAAAATGCAAGAGTAAAGTCATTTTCAAATAAGATTTTTGAGGGGATTTCTTTTTCCGCTATTTTACAAAATATACAATCTTTTTGTTTCATGTTTTCTAATCCATTTTTTAATTCAAGATATTTTCAAGTTAATTTATATATTTTAATTTAAAATTAAAAAATCTTTACTCAGTTTTACCATATAAAAATATACAAACTTTTCCTATTTGCACCTGAATTGAGTGATTATAATGCTATTTCAAGAAATTAAAGAGCTATTGGTTAATAAGTTATCTCCAAAAGATTTTAGGCTAAATTCAGAGATTTATGGATTACATTTTGACAAATTGAGAAACAATAGAACCATAAAAAAAGTTATGTTAACAATAGATTTAAGTTTAGAAGCAATACATTTTGCTTTAAAACAAAAAGTCAGTTTAATAATATCTCATCATAGTTTAATCAACAAACCAATAAAGAAATTTAATCAAAATATAATAGATAAATTATCATTGCTTTCTAAATACCCAATTTCGATATTTGTATTAAATAGCTCATTTATTGCAGCAGAAGGGGGAATTTCAGATACACTCGTCAATCTTCTTTATTTAAAATTAGAAAATGTATTTGAAATTAAGACCAAAGATGGAAAAAAGATCCCAATTGGTAGAATCTGCTCATTATTAAATTACCCAAACGAAAAAGATCCATTTACCTTAGAAGATTTAATTAAGAGAATAAAAAGGAATTTGAATTTAAAGTCAGTGCCATTTGTAGGCGATCTTGGAAGAACACTAAAGAAAATATGTGTTATTGGAGGAGATATATCAAGCGTTAGACTTATTAAAAAAGCAGTAAAACTTGGGTGTGATTGTTATATTTCGGGTAAAGTAAATTACTTTGATGCTATTTTTGCAAGAGACATGGGTCTAAATCTTATAGAAATATCACATTATAGAAACGAAATTCTTGCCATTAAGAAATTGTGCCACATTTTAAGTTTAGAGTTTCCTCAAGTTGAATTTGTTTTGTTTGAATCTAAAAATCCTATTAAAACATATATATAAATGGATTAAATAAAAGTTTATATTTCTTAGGAAATAAATTGAATTTAAATACTAACATTAATACCATATTTTTATAAATAATTTAGTGAAGATTTTATGCCCATATTAGAATATAATGGAAAAAAGCCAAATATTAGTCCAAAAAGTTATGTGTCACCAATGTCAACTCTTATAGGTGACGTACGTATTAATGAAAACGTGATTATTTGGCCAGGATCAATCATTCGAGCAGAAAATTCACCAATTAATATTGGGGAATATACGACTATCTTTGATGGTGTAATGATGTTCACACGCTCTCAAAAAAGTTCAATAAATATAGGAAGATATTGTATTATTGAATCAGGAGTTACACTTTTAGGATGTTTTTTAGAAGATTATGTTCAAATAAAAGAAGGAACTTTAATATACGATGAAGCATCAATTGGAGAAGGAGTGATCATTCTAAATCAAAGTCAGGTCCCACCAGGACTAACTATTCCTGCTCGTGCAGTAATGAGGGGAATTCCGGTTGAACCAGTAAGAGAACAAACACGTAATGATGTACTTAAACAAAAAGAAAAAGCTGAAAATTATTCTCAATTATTTATTAAAATCAAAGACCACTTGCCAAATGCTCAAAGCTATCTATTAACTTTACCAGATTTTATAAAAATAATGTTAAAAAAAGAAGATTAAAAAAAAAGTTTAAAATTGTTTTAAACCATAATATTTAACATTTTTACAAGTTCTTTATATCTAGAGCGAAGAGTTACTTCTGTGACTCCTACAAGATTTGCAATATCTTTCTGGGATATTTTCTTATCTTTCTTTTTACAAACTAAATACAATGCTCCTGCGCATAATCCTTTTGGATCTTTTCCACTTGTAGAAAATTTAGATGTAAAGTTTTGTAAAATCTTTATAGTTGCATTTTCTGCGTCAGCATCTAAGTCCAATTCTGCAATAAATCTTGGAATAAGAGAAATGGGGTCCGTAGAAGGAGCTTTTAAGTTTAACTCTCTAATTAGTGTTCTATAACATCTTCTTACATTTTTAGCGCTTATTGAGGTTTGTTCTAAAATTTCTTGTAAAGTACGTGGAATTTTTCTTTCTCTACAAGCAAAATATAAACACGCTGCTACCATTCCATTAATAGATCTCCCACGAAGAAGTTTCTTTTTAAACGCTTCTATATATAGTCTTATTGCTGCTTTTTTTACATGGTTTGGTAAGTTTAGGTTGCTTCCTATTCTCTTTAACTCAGTTGTAGCAATTAACATATTCCTTTTATCCCATGTCATACGAGAATTCCATTTAGCAGCTCTTTTCAAATCGGGGCTTTTAATACTAGCTTTATCTATAATTGTACTTAACCCCATATCTGGTAATAAAATTGAAATCGGAGATCCTGTCCTTTCTCTACTTTCTTTTTCTTGTTTAGTAAAAGCTCTTTTTCCACTATGTGAGATATCAACTATTCGCTCACTTATCACTAAACCACACTGTCCACAAACTGTTTCGCCCTTCTCATGAAGTAAAATAATCTTGCCCTCACATTCTGGGCATAAATTTGACATATTACTTAAATCTGATTCAACTTCCATAATATCAACCCAATTTTATTTTTAAAATTATTAAAATTCCAATTATCTGAATATTGAAATTTTCCAAGCAAATTTTAACCCGTGTACCGAATAAAATATTGTTGTGAGACTGAAAAACTATACGTGACTGATACTCTAATATATTCTTTGATGCAAATAATATAAATATAAATATATTATATAAATGTTTCGCTCAGAATCTGACTGTATTCCGAAAATGTAGTACATTTTTTATATAAATTATTTGATTACAAAAAAAATGGAAGACATGTATTGAATCCAAATAAAACACCTTGCATAACACCAGAAATTAACCATATGAATACATTTCTAGGATTATTAATCAAACGATTGTTGTTAATTAAATACCATAAGCTTATTAATACTGTTAACAAAGCCATTAAAGATCCGAAAGAGAAACAATAGTATATAGTTATTTCATGAGGAAATTGAGAAGTACTAATATCCATAATACCATTCAAATAATAAGGATCAATCCCACTAAAGGCAATAAAATTATAGATTAATCTATCAGGGAGAGGATCTAAAATCCAAATCAAAAAGTATGTGATATAATTAAATAATATTCCGAAAGCTAAAACAATATAAAAACATCCCAAGATTAATCTTGGTTTCATGAATAAATCTTCTTGTTTATCTTTATTACTTAACCTAGATTGTCGATAAACACCTCTTAATCTTAATAAAGTTAAAATTCCAATAGTTAAGATAATAACAACAAAAATATATTTCAGATATTGGCATAAAACTAGAAAGAAATTATTAAAAACAATACAAAAATTTTCTAGCCCTATTATTATATCCTTAAAAACATCACCAGCGTTTAGAGTGTACTTGATGATTTGGCCAAACAACACCATAACATAATGATATTTAATAATGCGTATTTAAAGTCTACAAAATCTTTTACATTAGTTTATGTTATTTTTTCACACTCTTGATTAATAACCTTCATTGTTGCGTTAAAATCTTGCCACCAATCTTGTCCTTGTTGTGAAACTAGCATAGGATCAATTTTTCTAGAGTCTAAACATCTTATTTCTTCTTTTTGGGCTTTAATTTTCCCTTTCCATATCTGAGAAATAATATTTTGTAAATTAATTTTTACCATTTTAACTAACTCTTCGTAGGGAACTGAAACATCTTCTGTTTTTTGAAGTCTTTGAAGCTGATCAAATTTTACTTTCTCTTTTGCTCGATTTAAATCACTACAACTGATTTTAACAGAAAAAGGTTCATCCTTTCCAAATTTACAATATTTTTGAATTTCACATAAAGAACAATAGCTTTCAAAGCTAATTGTATAATCCTCTAATCCCACTATTGAATAATTTAAAATTCTAGGCATTGCTAATTAATATAAAATACAACGTTTTATCTATTATATTTTAGGTCAAAAAATTTTTTAAATACGATTTATTAAATTAATTCGTTAATAAACGTTTTTTAAAATATAGCTTTTTATACTGGGAATATTCCTGTTAAGGGAGAGTGGCTTAGCCTGGTATAGCGCACGGCTGATAACCGTGAGGTCGGGGGTTCGAAGCCCCCCTTTCCCATTATTTTTAACTTGAATAAATTTCAAGTATATTCATTCATTTTTTTAAATTATCTTATCCTATTATAAATTTAGAAATGAAAAATATAATTATTTCCGGAACGCCGGGTTGCGGGAAAACTTCAGTAGCAATAGAAATAAGTAGAATCCTGCAAGCTAGAGTAATATCCTTGAATGAATTAGCAATTTCTGATAAATTTTCCTTCGAATATGATGAAGAAAGAAAAACTTACATTGTAGATTTTGATGAATTTTTGCCCTATATCTTAAAAAAGATTGATAAGATTAAGCAAGCTGATCCGCAATTTTTGATAATAGAAAGTCATTTCTCTGATATTATTCCAGAAAAGTTTATTGATTATGCGTTCATTTTAAGATGTGATCCGGATGAGTTATATAAGAGATTAGAACAAAAAGAATTTACTTCAGAAAAAATTATTGAGAACATTCAAGCAGAAATTTTAGGTAATTGCGTGAATTATTTTGTACAAAAACAAACAAATTTTCCACTTTTTGAAATTAATACTACAAATCTTAGTATTAATTCACTAGCAAAAATTATTGTAGATATTGTACTCGGAAAGAAAGATGGAAATGGTTATTTTATAGGTAAAATAGATTGGTTGGAAAAACTGTTTCAAGAAAATAGGTTAGAAGAATTTTTTGATTAAGCATTTAATTTAAAAAAAGGTAGACAATATGAAATGGGAAATCTCTGATTTTGATGCCTTAGGAAGAATTGGAAAATTAACTGTAAATAACAAGCAAATGATTACTCCCAATTTATTTCCTGTGGTTCATCCATATAAAAATATTATTTCAACTTCAAATTTGAAAAAGATAGGTGCTCAGTGTGTTTTTACAAACGCCTATATTATCTATCAGAATATTCAAATCCGGGATGAAATCTTAAGTAAAGGACTACATTCACATTTAAATTTTGATGGAATAACAGCAACAGACAGTGGGGCTTTCCAAAAGTATATGTATAACAAAAATAAGTTAGAAATTCAAGCAGCAGAGATAGAAAAATTCCAAGAGGATATTGGAACAGATTTTGCGGTGATCTTAGATGAACCCGTCCAACCAGATGATGATTATGATATCGCTAAAAAGAAAGTTAACATAACAATCGAAAGAGCTCAGGACAATGTTAATCGAAGAACCAAAGATACGTGTCACTGGTTTGGACCAATTCATGGGGCTAAATATGATGATTTATTAAAAACAAGTACAATTGAAATGAGTAAACTAGATTTTGGAGTTTATGCAATAGGAGGTTTAGTTAAATCACTCCTAAACTACAGATTTGATTTAGTAATACAAATACTTTTGAATGTAAAAAAAAACATAGTGTGGAACAAACCTATTCATATGTTCGGATTAGGTTTGCCTCAATTCTTTTCCTTAGCTGTGGCATGTGGATGCGACTTAATGGATTCCGCAGCATACATATTATTTGCAAAAGAAAACAGATATTTCACATTATCTACAGGAACAAGAAAATTAGATGAATTAGAAGAATTTCCATGCCACTGTCCAATATGTTGTGACTATAAACCTAAAGACGTGTTAAACTTCGATGAAAAATTGCGAACTGAACTATTGGCTAAACATAATTTATATTTGTCATTTTCAGAATTAAGAACAGTCCGGCAAGCTATTAAAGAAGGTAACTTATGGGAGCTTGTTGAACAACGGATACGAAATCATCCTACTTTAGTTAAAGCATCAAAATTGATTA
>JAEOTV010000013.1 GCA_016839635.1 Promethearchaeota archaeon
AGGATAATTAATATTATTAAAATCTCCAAAAATCTCACTTAAAACGGATATTACATTAATTTCAGGAATTCTAACCCATTTTTCAACTGGAGGTCTTAGTGGAACATTAATATCAATTCTATCTGGCCTTATCAAGTCTATTTTTTCCTTAATTTTCGATAATTCTTCTTTTGTATCATTTATTCCTCTCATCAACATTACTTCTATCCAAAATTCGCCTTTAAATTTTTTTCTGAAATCTATAAGTCCTTGAATCATCTTTTCAAATCCGATAGAAGGATGTGGTCGATTTATTTTTATGAAAGATTTTTCATCCCCAGCATCTAAACTTGGTAGAACTACATTTGAATTAATCAAGGCTTTCTGAACTTCTTCTTTATAAAGTAAACTACCATTTGTAATCACACAAACAGGTTTTTCAGATATTTCTTTAGCTTTTATGATTAAATAGTCTAAATCTTTATATAATGTAGGTTCACCACTACCTACAAAAGTAATATAATCAAACTTAATGTTATTTAATTTTATAATTTCATCCATTTCAGCAACTATCTCTTTTTTAGGGAAAAAGTTCTTTCTATTGTTGGTAAAATTAGTAGTTTTACCTAATTGACAATAAATACATTGATAATTACATGTTTTTGAAGGAATCGGATCAATTCCTAAAGATCGGCCTAATCTCCTACTGGGTACTGGTCCATATACGTATTTCATTTTATTTTTTAGAAATTAAATTCTGCTTTGAGATCTATATTTCTCAATAACTCGTTGTAATGTTCTAATTGCTAATTCAGCACAATGTTTATGATCCTCTGGAAGACCTCCTAATTTCTCATCAAGATCTTTTGGTTTTAATCTTTCTGCGTATTGTAGTGGTTTTCCTTCAATCATTGTCGTGGTTTGACTCCCAGCAGCTACAGTAGCTCCGCACCCATCAGTAATAAAATTGGCTTTTTCAATTATATTATTAGTAATTTTTAAGAAGAATTGCATAGTATCTCCACAGGATCCCTCATATGCATGTCTTGCACTTATTTCCTCATCTTTAGGTTTGCCCCAGTTTTTTGGATTTTGATATAATTCAACGATATATTTATTATATCTTCTAATTTCTTCTTCATCAATTTCTTTTTGAATTTCCTCGACCCATTTATCCAAATCGTCTAATGGCATTTTCTTAATACTAGTTCAGATTTTTCAATTATACATTATATCGCTATTAAATAAATCTTTCTTAAAATTGATATGATAAATTATTTTTTTTCTAATATTTCTCGAATCTTTTTGACAGTTGCTTTAAACGCTTTTGTAGATACACTCTCAGGATATTTTAATGTGAAGGGCAATCCTTGATCTCCTTGCTGACTTACTTCAATTTCAAAAGGAATTTTGCCTAATAATTGAATATTAAAATCTTGAGCTGCTTTCTCTACTCCTCCTGGAGGATAGAGGTCAATATATTCTCCACAGTGAGGACAGTTAAACCCAGACATGTTTTCTATCAAACCTAATACTTTTCGCTCCATTATTTGGGCCATTCGAATAGTTTTTCGAGCATCCATTAAAGCAACTTCCTGAGGAGTTGAAACTACAATGACATTCTCATCTGGTATAAGCTGTAGGATATCTAAAGTTTCATCGCTAGTACCAGGAGGAAGATCGCATATTAAATAATCAAGCTCCCCCCAAATGGCTTCACCTAAAAATTGCCTCACTGCACTCATTTTCATTGGCCCTCTCCAAATGACTGGTGAATCTGAACTTTCAATGAGAAATGCCATACTCATAGTTTTAAGATTTAAGGGTCCATTAACAGGATAGAATCTTTTTTTCTCAGTGTCTACTCTCGGTTTAAGATTTGGGTCAATACCTAACATTTTTATTATATTTGGACCAGTAATATCCACATCTAAGATTCCAACTCTTAGTCCAACGCTTACTAAACTCATAGCAAGGTTTACAGCTACAGTTGTTTTTCCTACTCCACCTTTCCCAGATATGACAACAATTTTATGTTTAATTTTGGCCATATTCTTCTCAATGTTTTGGGTCAATTCATCCATCTTTTCTTTCTTTCCTTGCTCAACTGTTTTCTTCAAATCAATATCTGGAATTTCTTCTTTATTCTGAATATCCTTGCACCTCTTAATTTTTGTTATTTTTAATGGTTAAATTTATATATTTTAAAATTTTTTAAAAATTAATAATGAATAATTATTCATTAAATTAAAAAGTTACTAAAATAAAAATTAAAAAAATTGGTTGAAAAAAGAATGAGTATCGTCGCGATCCCTTCAGTGGGAAAAGGTGGGTTAAATGATTATATGAGCCCTCGTTTTGGAAGATGTGCTAGTTTTACATTTGTTGAATTGGAAAAAAAAGAAATTGCAGCTGTAAAAACTATCCCAAATCCTGCAGCAGGGGCTATGGGAGGAGCAGGTGTACAAGCAACTCAAATAATCGGTAATAATAATGCTGATACCGTAATTGTAGGATTTTTAGGTCCAAATGCGGCTAATGGTCTTAAAGCTATAAATATCAAAATTATTCAGGCTCCTGATAAAGAAATGACAATAAAAGAAGTAATAAACCTTTATCTTGAAAATAAATTGGAAGAAATTTCCTCTTCGAATGTAGCACCCCATCATGGAATGAGTGGTGGTGGGCGTGGTATGGGTCGAGGAGGTCAAGGTAGAGGCGGAATGAACAATCCTTAACCGGAAATATTACATTTTTATTGATTAATATTTGATCTCATGGTTACTAAAAAACCTAAAATAATATGTATTACTGGTGGTAAGGGAGGAACCGGAAAGACCTTATGTGCCGTTAATATTGCTGTCATGTTTAAAAATGAAGGATATAGAGTTCTTCTTATAGATGGAGATGTAGAAAATCCCAATACATATTTATTATTGAATGGAAAACTTGAAAACAAAAAAGGAGTTCCATTTTTCAAACCAGAAATTATTGAAGAAAAATGTTCGAAATGTGGTATTTGTGCTAAAAATTGTCTATCAAATGCTCTTTTACATGTGAATGATGCGTTTCCGATTCCAATATTAAATATTTGTTCTGGTTGTCAACTTTGTTATAAAGTTTGTCCAGAAAATGCTATTAGGGCAGATTCAAGGACAATAGGGTGGACATATTTTACTGAAGTTAATGAACTCTCACTACTTCTAGGAGAATTAAAACCTTCAGAAGCTAGATCAGCAGCAATTGTAGAAGAGCTTCTGGAAAAACTTGAGGGTATCTTAAAATCCGAACCAGAAAAATTCGATATTATTATTCTAGACACTGCACCTGGGGCACATTGTGATGTAGAGCTTTTAATTGATTATGCAGATTTAGTCATTCCTATAACAGAACCAACAAAATTTGGTAAATTAGATTTAATTAGAATAATAGAATTGATTAAGCTTTTAGGCAAAGAATTTCGTGTTATCGTCAATAGATCTTCATTATTGGGTTTTAAAAATCAATTTTTAAAAGAATTAGAAGAAGAACAAATTAAAATCTTGGGTGATATTCCTTTGGATACTGAAATTGTTGAATCTTACTGTCAAGGAACACCGCTAATGGATAATGGAAGTGTATTCAATAAAGAAGGTGACGGATATATCGCTTTTAATAAGATTTATAAAAATCTAATAAACTGGATAGAATTACAAGATTGTTAATATGAGGAATAGGAGATTATGGAAAGAAAAATAGTAGGAATCGTTTCAGGGAAAGGAGGGGTTGGAAAAACTTCATTGACAGCTTCTTTAGCAAGTTTAGCAAAAAAAGATTTAGAAACCCAAGTTATTGTAATGGATTGTGATGTGGACGCTCCAAATTTAGCTATAATTCTCCCTCCTGAAGATGAAACAACAATAAATAAAGAAGATACATATACTACGAGAAAAGCAGAATTTATAGAAGAAAAATGTATTAATTGTAAACAATGTATAGACGCCCATTTTTGCGAATTTAATGCATTAAAGTGGGATGATGAGAATTCAATTCCGGTAATTGATCAATTAAAGTGCGAGGGATGCGGTGCTTGCAAAGTCTTATGTCCGGAACATGCTTTTGATATAAATACAGTAAAAAGTGGAGAAATTATTTCATATATTAGTAATAAGGGAATACCTTTAATTTATGGGAAAACAATTTTAGGGAGTACTACCTCTGGAAAATTAGTTTCAGATGTTAAAGAATATTCAAAAAACTCAAATGAATACGTTAGGAGCAATCTAATTTTAATTGATGGTCCTCCGGGGATTGGGTGTCCGGTAATAGCGACTATATCTAATTTAGATTATGTGATCACTATTTCTGAACCCACACCTTCTGGTTTACATGATTTATTGCGTGTAATCGAAGTTGTTCAACAATTTAAAATTCCTTTTGGCTTAATCGTTAATAAAGCAGATTTAAAAACTACTTATAAAGCAGATTTTGAAAAAGTAATTAATGATTCAGGATTTACTATACTTGGTAAGATTCCATTTGATTTATCTATTCCAAAAGCAATGTCTTTTGCTGAACCAGTTGTAGAGTATGCTCCAGATTCTAAAGCAAGTATATCCATTAAATTGATTTATAAAAATTTAAAATCAATATTATGGAACCATAGTGCCTGAAACTACTTATTTTGTATAAAATTAGTCTTCAAATAAAAAAGATTTTAGAAAAATTCTCTAACGATATAATAGACATTTCGAGAATCACATTTAACACAATTTACTTTTCTTTCTTTAGCAGCTTCAGAATCTTCCCATTCATAGTTACAATTTAGGCAACCGTATCCCTTAAAACTTAATTTGTAATCAAAATTGCCTCCATAAACTTTAATCACTTTTCCTTCAGTAATAGCTGAAGTGTTTTTTTGATGAGCGCTTTCAAGAATTCTAGAAAAGGTGGGTTGACTTACACCCATTCTTTCAGCGGATTCTTTCTGATTTAGTCCTAAATAATGTTTTAAACGCATAGCTTCAAATTCAGCAACGGTTAATGTAATACTATCTTCAGTGACAGGTTGTTCATTTGAAAAGTAAAAGTTATTAGGTGGTTGATTTACCCATCGTCGATGTCTTCTTCTTCCTATCTCAATTCACCAAAAAAAATATAATCA
>JAEOTV010000265.1 GCA_016839635.1 Promethearchaeota archaeon
CTTTTTATAAAAGGAATAAGCTCCTTTTTAGTGATTAACTCCTTTTCTTTTCTTAATTCAGACATTATTTCATTAAAATTATCTTTTTTTGATATAATTAAATCTGATACTTTATATTTCCATTCAGGAGCAAGATATAGATGAACTTTATCTGATTTC
The DNA here is from genome assembly GCA_016839635.1 of Promethearchaeota archaeon. The sequence goes on from JAEOTV010000265.1 coordinate 160, forward strand.
TCCGATTTTACTATTTTCTTTATATTGAAAATATCCTCAATAATATTCGAGACATATTCAAATTCAAGTTCAAGGGTATTATTAATGTATTTTTGATTATAGTCTCCCCAAATTGCCGTTGATATAAAATTTTCATTTCCAGCAATTTCCCATAATTCTTCACTCAAATGTGGCATAGTTATAGATAGTAATTTCAACCAATCAGAATAAATCAATTTAAACACTAATAGAAAATCATCAACCTTATCAATATCCCTATAAAATTCTTGTATTAAATTAAAAACCTCATAAAATGAAGTCTGTAGATATCTCCTTATATTGTATTCTTCTATTGCTCTTTCAGCTTCAATAAATTTCTTAATTATTTTGGAGAGCATCACTTTTGAATATTTAGAGTTAATATTTTCAAACTTAGCTTTAATATCTTTTGATTGCATAATCCTATCAGAAATGAAGGTAAAAAATTTGAATATATGATTTTTCACTGTTTCTATTTCTTTTTCTCGAAAATCCACATAAACCCCAAAATCAGCACCATGAGATATATAAAACCTAAATAAATCAGCAGAATACCTTTTTTGAATATCTGCCAGAGGGATCATATTTCCTTTTGATTTACCCATTTTTTGTCCTTCTACATTGACTGGTTCGATTAAAGTAATAACTTTTGGCCAATGTTTCTCTGGGAAAATAGCAACATGATGAAATATGTAAAAACTCAAATGATTAGAAATATGCATTATCGCAGTATGACGATGGTCAACTGGATACCAATAGAGAAATTCTTCTTGGAGTTCTCTAAGTAAAATTTCGCTAATACTCGTTTGTTTAGAAAGTTTCTTTATATCTCCTTTATCTAAGAATACATAATCAAAGAATTCTGGAGTTAATTGTTCTGGTTTAATTTGATATTCTCTTATTTTATGTGAAATTGTATAGAATGCCATGTATATTGTCGAATCGCTTAGAGATTCTATTATCCACTCTTTATTGAAAGGTAACTTTGTCCCCAGACCCCTCTTTCTTGCACAGGGTCTTTTTTCAAGCCAATTGAAAATGTTTTCAAAATTTAATCGATACTTATTAGGTATAATTTTCATGTTATTAAGACATTTAACAGCATTCTTTTTCCAATCTCTCGCATTAAAATTAAGAAACCACTGCTCCTTTAGAATAGAAACTATAACTTCTGCTCCACACTTACATCTAAGATTTTTAGTAATCGGAATATATAATCTGTCTGCTTTATTTTCTTCTAGTAAATCTTTGGAAACTTGTCTGGCAGCATCACTAACTTTCATTCCTTGGTATTTTCCACACTTTTCATTAAGAATTCCATTATAGAATTCATTTTTATAATTCTCACTTGTTGCTAAATCTAATTTTTCCTTGTCAATTTGAGAATCGACATTATTTTTCTCGCAGTAAATTTTTGCGGGAAAATCTTTAAACCCTTTTAATTCGATAATCTGAATTGGATAAATTAACTCGATTTCTCTTTTATCTAAATTAAATTCTTCAATTAACTCTGTATTTTTCTGTAAATCTATTAGTGCTATATAATCATACGGAGCATGAGCGGGAACTGAATAAACCACACCGGTAGCGGTAGCTGTATCCACAAAATCACCGGGTAGTATTGGAACTTCTTTAAATCCATAGACATCTCTGGCATTTTTACCTATAAGTTTACTTCCTTTAAATCTTTTTAATATTTTAATTGTTTTATTTTGATTTTCTAGTAATTGGGTTGCTTCCTCGGAAATAAACCATATTTCGCCATTTATAGTAGCCTTAATATACTCTCCATTTGGTTTTATCCATATATTTGTTACTCCGTATATTGTTTCTGGTCTCAAAGTAGAAGCCACGAGAAATCCATCTTCAAAAGAAAATTTAATACAAATAAATTCATTAATATTAAGGTCTAGTTCATCTCCACTGGCAATATCATCTTCTCCTACTGCGTTTTTATCTCTCGGACAATACAATATAGGATATTCCCCTTTTTCAATATATCCTTTTTCTTTTAAATGAAAGTATTGCCATTCAATGAATCTATTATAAATTTTATCTCCAGTGGTGAATTCTCTTCGCCAATCCAAACTCATTCCTATTGACTTGAAATCCAATTTAATTGAGTTAGAAAAGTAATTCACAATATTCCAAGGATCTACAAAACTATTTACAATAACATTCACTTTTTTCTGATCTGTAGTATGTAATGATACATATTCTTTCATCCTAGTTATTTGTATTTGATCTCCTCTTTCTACTGAAGAGGAAATCGCTAAAACAGGTGTACCAGTAATGTGAAATGCCATTGGATATAACACATTATAACCTTTAGCCCGATAATATCTAGCAAATATATCTCCATTAACAAAACTCCTCCCATGACCTATATGAGTAGGACCCGAGGCATACGGATAAGGAGAAGTAATAAAAATTTTCTCTTTTTTCTTATCTGGATTTGCTTCGAATATCTTTGCTACTTCCCACTTATCTTGCCATTTCTTTTCAATTTCTTGTGGATGATACATTTTTTAATACAATCCTGATTTTTTTATACTTTATTTCAATTTGAATTCATTTTTGAGTGATCACACACCTCTAATCTATTTCAATTAAATTAACCAACAAAGCGAACAAATCCGTGGAAAATTTAAAAGAAAAAGGTTATAAGGATTTGTTTCGCTCAAGATAATAATAAAACTGCTAGTAAATCAAATAAGGTTATTTTATCCTTTAGATTCATCATTA
>JAEOTV010000079.1 GCA_016839635.1 Promethearchaeota archaeon
AGAAATAGTAATTTTATATCGTGATATTCGAACATATGGTTTTAAAGAAAAATACTATAACTTAGCAAGAGATAAAAAGATTATATTCCTTAGATTTGATGAAATTAAACCTCCAGAATTGAAAATTAAAAATAAACAGTTAAGTATTACAGTAAATAATCCAGATTTAGGAAAACTTGAAATAAATCCTGATTTAATTGTACTAAGCACGGGTTTTGTAGCACCTATAAAAGAAAATGAAGAGCTAGCAAAAATGTTAAAAGTGCCACTTAATGAAGACAAATTCTTTTTAGAAGCTCATGTTAAATTGCGACCAATTGATTTTGCTACAGATGGAATATATTTATGTGGGTGTGCACATTCACCCAAAGATCTTCGAGAATCAATAGCACAATCCAATGGAGCTGCCGCTCAAGCAGTTAAAATTTTAAGTGTAGAAAAACTTGTAACTTCTGGGCTTGTAGCTGTCGTTATAGAAGAAAATTGCATTGGCTGTGGAAGCTGTATGGAAGTCTGTCAATTTAATGCAATTGAATTAATAGAGAAAGAAAGAACATTTGAAGATGTCACAATGACTATAAGGAAATCTCATGTAAATCCAGCGCTCTGTAAAGGATGTGGTACATGTGGCGCCCAATGTCCTAATTCAACAATAATTATTAAACATTTTGGTTTTGAGCAAATCCACGCTATGATTTCTGCACTTTTAGTCCAAACTTAAATTATAAGGTATTGATTTATGTCTAAGTCAAAAAAGAAAGTAAGTAAAAAGGATTTTCACCCAAATATATTGTGTTTTTGTTGTAATTGGTGTAGTTATGCGGGGGCAGATTTAGCTGGTGTATCTCGTTTTCAGTACCCCGCTACTATTCGGATAGTAAGAGTGATGTGCTCCGGCAGAGTTGATCCCGCTTTCGTTTTAGAAGCTTTTAAAGATGGCATTGATGGCGTAATTGTGACAGGTTGCCATATTGGTGATTGTCATTATTTAAAAGGAAATGAGTTTGCTAGAGATAGATTTGAACGTTTTCGAGATGTTTTAAAAATGTTCAATCTTGATAAAAGATTTAGACTTGAGTGGGTCAGCGCTTCTGAAGGAAAACGATTTGCTGAAGTTATAACTGAGTTCACCAACAAAATTAAAGAATTAGGATCATTGCAAGCTATTTAAAATTATATTTTTCTAATTTTAAATAATTAAAAATTCATATCGTATTCTCTTTTTAACTTTAGAATATTTTAGTTTTATTCCTCTTTATGGACATGTATGAAATGGTAAATTCAGTAACCGCGTCAATTTCTATAAAGATATTTTTATTGGGAAAAATTTTAGTTTTAACTTATTCCTTTGAACCGGGCTGCCATATAAACAATTCTATGGTGCAATATTCCTTAAAACCCATCCGTTTATACATATTTAAACCCATCTCAGTTGAATGAAGAATTGCAGTCTCATATCCTAATTTTTTGGCCTCGTTTAGGGGAGCAAGAGTTATCGCAGTGCCAATCCCTTTACCACGTGCTTCTTCTAATGTAGTAACCAAATGAATACCTGCAACACCTGCTTTATACAATACTAATGAAGAAGCGACAGGATTTCCATTATAATATGCTAAGAATGCACTTGCAGAGACCCTATCCTTTAAAAGTATAAATGAGAAAGACTCGAAAAAAAAATCAGATCGAACTTCTTTTGGAAAATCAAAACCCGTTAAAATTATGTCATTCCATATTTTTAAAGTTTCAATATTTTCAATCTTTATTATCTCTACCTTCTCTAAAAGTTCTTTTTCTGCGCCCAAAATATTTAGGTTGTAAGCCATTCCCTGAAGCTTGTCAAGGATGAATCCATTTTTGATTAATAACGCTCCAATATTTTCAGGAGTGCTTGATTGACCAAGCACCCAAAGAAAGGGAATTTGTCTTTTTTCAAAAAAAGTGATGTTTTCCTTTATTTTATTAATGGCATTTTCTGAGGAAATATGACAATCTATCACGCCATTAAAAAAATAGAATGGAATCCCTGTAGAGAATCTGGAGAACTGCTCAGTCTCTTCATATTGGGTATCTTCGAAATCGATATTTACCATCGATCTAAAAAATTCATAAAGATTAAACTCAATTGCATGTTCAATTTCAGGTTGATTTGGGTTTTTAAGGATATTCATAAAATGATTCACTTCTAAAGTTTTGATATTAATATAATATAGTACTAAACCATGTTCAAATTTATAATATAATAAATTGTAAACAAATTAAGATAATATGTTATATAAGAGTCGGTTTATAGTTTTACAGATTTGCTAATTCTCTCATTTAGATTTATAGCATTCCATCGCATCATTAATAAAATAAATTTTATCACTATTTCCTTCGAAATTGGAATGGAAAGGTAATTTCAGCATCTGATTACAATGAAAAACTACCGAAAAACCACAATTAAATCCTAAAAAAATTAGGAAATCATACCCAATAAAATTATCCTCTTAATTGTCAATACTTTTTCCATTTTTTGCTTTATTTTAATGATTCTTGATCGGTCTTGTTAGTTTCTATAGGCAATATTTTGGAAAGAGATCATAATACCATTTATTATTATCATTAACTAACATTATTGAGATAATAGACAATTAAAAAAAATAATCTTAGCAGAATCCCTCATTATAACAAGAAAAATTCGTGACTTGGAACTTATTCCCATGATTTACTAGCAAAAACGAACAAAACATTCGGAAAGACTAAAGAAATATGGAGAATATGACTGAGAAGGAAAAAATAAACGTAACGGATGTTTGGGACTGATCGTTTAAAAAGTGAAAAATGTAGGATATTGATCATTTCTTACAAAAAGATTTATATAATTAAATGTCTTTATTTTTTATTCAATAGAAAAAAAGTTGCGGAAAACAATTCTTTATTAAAAAAACTAAGAAGGGTTCAATGATGGAGGGTTCAGTATTAGTTATTGGTGGTGGGATAGCAGGAATACAAACTTCTTTAGATTTAACTGAATTAGGCTTTAAAGTTTATTTAGTAGAAAAGACTCCTTCAATTGGAGGAAGAATGGCTCAACTTGATAAAACCTTTCCAACAAATGATTGTAGTTTATGTATTCTTGCCCCTAAAATGGTGGAAGTATTTAGAAATCCTAACATTGAATTAATGACTTATCATGAAGTTCAAAAAGTATCTGGAAAGTCAGGAGATTTTATGGTTACAGTCCTTAAAAAACCTCGTTATATTGATGAGACTAAATGTAAAGGATGTGGTGACTGTGCTGTTAAATGTCCTAAAATTGAATTTCCTAACATCTTCGATATGAATCTAGGTAAAAGAAAATCTGTTTACATTCCTTTTCCTCAAGCGGTTCCTCCTGTTTATTTAATTGACTCTCAATTATGCTTAAAACTCACTAAAGGTGTATGTGGAGTTTGTGAGAAAGTTTGTAAGGCAGAAGCAATAGAGTATGAACAAAAACCTCAAGAAATCAAATTGAATGTTGGCGCTATTGTTGTTGCTACTGGATATGATGTATTAGGAGAGAAGTTAACCTCAAGATGGGGTTATAAATATAAAAATGTAGTAAATGCTTTAGAATATGAACGAATGTTATCAGCCTCAGGACCATTTGATGGACATATTTTACGACCTAGCGATCAAAAGGAACCAGAAATTATAGCATTTATTCAATGTGCGGGTTCAAGGGATTTACGCGAAGGAATACCTTATTGTTCGAGTGTCTGTTGTATGTATACTGCTAAAGAAGCGATTATTACAAAAGAACATTCTGAAAACTCAAAATGTTTTGTATTTAGGCATGATGTTAGAGCTTATGGTAAGAATTTTTATGAATTTACCCAGAGAGCTCAAGAAGAATATGGAGTAAAATATTTTCAGACTAAAATTAGTAGAATAATAGAAGATCCTGAAACAAACAATTTAGGAATTCATTATGAGGATCTAAAAACAGGTGAATTTAAGGATTTTAAGGCAAATCTTGTAGTATTAGCTACACCTCTAGTTCCTTCAGCTGGAACTAAAGAACTGGCTAATATTTTAGATATTAAGTTAGATGTTTATAACTTTTTCGAGGAGAAATCATATTTCAATAAATCTTTGTCTTCTAAAGAAGGAATCTTTTTAGCTGGTTTTTGTCAAGGTCCAATGGATATACCAGAAACAGTAGCTGACGCTAGTGGGGTGGCTTCACAAGTAGCAACTTTATATAATTCATTTAAATTTACTGAAACAAAAGATAAAATTATAGTAATACCAGAAAAAATAGTTCAAGAAACAGATATTCCAAGAATTGGGGTCTTAATTTGTCATTGTGGTATTAATATCGGAAAATATATTGATATTCCTAAAGTTATAGAACACATAAAAACGTTACCTGATGTAGTTTTTTGTGAAGATAACTTGTATTCTTGTAGTTCAGATTCTCAAGAACGAATTAAGGAAGTAATAGGTGAATTTAATTTAAACAGATTTATTGTAGCTTCTTGTACACCAAGAACACACGAATCTTTATTCCAGGAGACTTGTCAAGAAGCAGGGTTAAATAAATACTTATTTGAAATGGTGAATATCCGTGATCAATGTTCATGGGTACATATGACAGAAAAGGAGCTTGCAACTGAAAAAGCAATTGATTTAATAAGAATGGGAGTTGCCAAATCAAGTTTATTAAAATCCCAAAAAGAAGAAAAATTAAAAATAACTCAAACTGCAATGGTAATTGGTGGAGGGATATCTGGAATGACTGCTGCATTAAATGTAGCTAATCAAGGATTTACAGCTTATCTTGTAGAAAAAGAGAAATATTTAGGTGGAAATTTAAGATATTTAAATATGCTATATCCTACTCAAGTTGATGCTTCAATCTTATTAAACGAAACCATAGAGAAGGTTGAACAGAATAAAAACATTCAAATCTTTTTAAATTCTAATTTAACAGATATCAAAGGATATATTGGTAATTTTAATGTTTCACTTACCGATTCAGAAAAGGAAATCCATGAATTAAAAATTGGCACTATTATTGTAGCCACTGGAGGACAAGAATTAAAGCCTAATGAATTTTTTGATTACAAATATACAAACCACAATGTAATTACACAATTACAACTAGAACAGAAATTGAAAGATGAGGACCAATCATGGCTTGATAAACTTAATCATATTACTACACTATTATGTGTTAATGCTCGACAAGAAAAAGGGATAACATATTGTTCAAATATTTGTTGTGAAAGTGCTATAAAGAATATTAATATCTTAAAGGAATTAAACCAAGAACTCAAATTAATTGTTCTTTATAGAGATCTTCAAATGGCAAAGAAAGAATTTGAAAGATATTATCGTGAACGAAGAAAAGATGCCATTTTCTTGAGATATGATTTAGATAATCCACCTATAATTAAAGAAAGAAATAATGGAAAAAGTAAGTTTGAAATTAAAGTTTTTGATACCAATTTACAAGATAATATCGCATTCGATACAGATTTAATCGTATTATCCACACCCATGATTCCCGCTGACAATTTAGATGAGCTAGCAAAAATGCTCAAGGTTCCTCTAGACAAAAATGGTTTCTTTTTAGAAGCTCATGTTAAATTAAGACCATTGGATTTTGCTACTGATGGAATATTCTTGTGTGGATGTGCTCAATGGCCAAAAAATATACAAGATTCAATATCACAAGCAAATGGTGCCGCAGGAAGAGCATGTAGGTTTTTAAGCGCAGAGGAAATTATCACATCTGGATTAGTAGCTGAAGTAGATCAAGAGATGTGTATTGGATGTGGAACATGTGAAGAAGCTTGTTCCTATAATGCAATAGAAATCTCAAGTGTCTTAAAGGCATTTGAAGAAGTAAGTTTACCAATAAAAAAGTCTTCAGTAAATTCAAGTTTGTGCAAAGGATGTGGAACTTGTGCAGTGAATTGTCCAGTTGGTGCAATTTCTATTAAGCATTACGATTTCGAACAAATAAATGCTATGATTAAGACATTAGCAATGTAGAGTTATATTAAAAAGAATTTACCCTAATAATATCCATAATTTCTCATTTGACAATAGAGTTATGAATTCTAATCAGAAAAAATAAATTCTTTCTATTTTTTTTCTAATCATTATTAGTTCATATTGTTAAAATTTACATTATTCAAATAAAGTGAATATAATTACTGAAACTTCAAATATAGATGATTCAAAAAAACTTAAGGGGGATGAAGATTCTCACTTTGAAAAAGTTTTTGAACCTAACATAAGAAAATTATTGTATAAATGCTATCAATGTGCTCGTTGTAGTGGTGTATGTCAACTCAGTAAAGTTCAAACATTTGAACCGAGTAAAATAATACAAATGATATTAGAGGGTTTTGAAGATAAGATAATTAAGAGTGGTGTTTTATGGGATTGTCTTACTTGTAATGCTTGTCTTCAAAATTGTCCTGAAGGAATAAATTTCGCAGATATTGTTAGAATGGCAAAATATAAGATGCGGGAATCCTACAATCAGAATCCGGATGATTATGTAGCTCATAAAGGTGTATATACCACCATCTCAGAAATAATGAGTGAATCTCATATAAATCCAGAAAGGTCTCTTGAGTGGGTTCCTAAGGGATGCGAAATATCAGAACAAGGAAAGATTATGTATTATGTTGGGTGTTTACCCTATTTTAACTTTGAGTTTAAAAATTCAGATTCTATAGCAGAAAGCACATTAAAAATTCTCTGTCAGATTGAAAAAGAACCAATAGTAGTTCTCCAAGATGAAATTTGCTGTGGACATGACTTATACTGGGGTCAAGGAAAACTGAAAGAATTTATCAATTTGGGAAAGAGAAATATTAAAAGAATTGAAGAAACTGGAGTTAAAACAATCATTACTGCCTGTGCTGAATGTTATAGGACATTTAAAGTAGACTATCCAAATATTTTCGAAGATTTTAATGAAAAATTTGTTGTTAAACATTTAATTGAGTATATTTATGAAAATTGGAAAGCGAATAAGATTGAATTTAAAAATCCATCTCAAACAGAAGAACCAATCCAATTTACCTATCATGATCCATGTCGTTTAAGTCGTTTTTTACCTAAAGATAGTAGTATAATAGATAATGTACGTGAAATCTTTACTCAATTAAAAAAATTAGGGTATGAATTTAATGAAATGGCACATAATAAAACTGATGCTTTGTGTTGTGGAGTGAGTTCTTGGATGAATTGCAATGACCGTTCAAAAGCATTGCGATATAAAAGGCTTTTAGAAGCGAAAGATGCTGGAGAAATAATGGTCACTTCATGTCCCAAATGTAAAATGCATTTATCTTGTTTGCAGGAAGATTATGAGGATATTTCTTCAATACAAATAGTAGATTTTTCTGAATTCTTAGTAAATCTAATAAGCATTGTTGATTCTAATCAAAAGGCGGAGGGAGGAAAATAATGGAGGGTTCAGTATTAGTAATTGGAGGCGGTATAGCAGGAATTCAAATTTCTCTTGATCTCACCGAATTAGGATTTAAAGTTTATTTAGTAGAAAAGTCACCCTCAATTGGAGGAAGAATGGCTCAATTGGATAAAACATTTCCAACATTAGATTGCTCTTTATGTATCTTAGCCCCAAAAATGGTTGAAGTGTTTCGGAATCCCAATATTGAATTGATGACTTATCATGAGGTTCTTCAGATTGATGGTGAACCGGGTAATTTTACTGCTAAAATTCTAAAGAAGCCTCGATATGTGGATGAAACAAAATGTAAAGGATGTGGAGATTGTGCTAATAAATGTCCAAAAATATTGGCTCCAAATCCTTTTGAAATGAACATTGGTAAAAGAAAATCAGTTTATATTCCTTTTCCTCAAGCAGTTCCTCCTATCTACTTAATTGACTCAGAAATGTGCTTGTATTTACAAAAAGGAGTATGTCAAGTATGTAAAAAAGTCTGTACTGCTGATGCAATAGACTTTGAACAGAAGCCTGAAGAATTTGATATTAAAATTGGTGCAGTAGTGGTTGCAACTGGTTTTGAAATGCCTGCTGAAAAATTATCTTCAAGATGGGGGTATAGATTTGAAAATGTTGTAAGTGCTCTTGAATATGAAAGGATCTTGTGTGCATCTGGACCATTTGGAGGACATGTTATGAGATTAAGTGATGAAAAGGAACCAGAAGTAATTGCATTTGTGCAGTGTGCAGGTTCAAGAGATCTTCATGAAAATGTTCCTTTTTGTTCTAGTGTTTGTTGTACCTATACTGCAAAACAAGCAATAATTACCCAAGAACATTCAGAAAACTCGGAATGCTACGTATTTCGACATGATATTCGTGCATACGGAAAAAATTTCTATGAATTCACACAAAGAGCTCAAGAAGAATATGGTGTAAAATATTTTCAATCGAAAATAAGTACAATTGCAGAAGATCCCGAAACCAAAGATTTACTTATACATTTTGAGGATTTAAAAACTGGTGAATTCAAAGATTTTCGTGCCAATTTAGTTGTTCTAGCATCACCCCTTGTTCCATCACAAGGAGTTAAAGAATTAGCAAACTCTTTAGGAGTTGAGTTAGATAAATATAACTTTTTTCAAGAAAAATCATATTTTGATAAATTGAAATCTACTAGAAGTGGAGTTTTCTTATGTGGATTTTGTCAAGGACCAATGGATATTCCAGAAACTGTTGCGGATGCTAGCGGAGTAGCTGGACAAATTGCTGATTTATTAAATTCCGTCAAATATACCCAAATGAAAGAGAAAATCTTTGATGTACCAGAAAAAATAGTCAAGATCACAGATGAACCAAGAATAGGTGTAATGGTTTGTCATTGTGGAATTAATATAGGAAACTATGTAGATGTGCCAAGAGTAGTAGAATATGTTAAGGAATTACCAAATGTAGTTGTTTGTGAAGCAAATTTATACTCTTGTTCTTCTGATTCTCAAATAAGGATTAAGGAATTAATTGATGAATATAATTTAAATCGTTTTATTGTAGCATCGTGTACTCCAAGAACTCATGAATCATTATTTCAAGAGACATGTCAAGAAGGAGGTCTGAATAAATATCTTTTTGAGCTTGTTAATATTCGAGACCAATGTTCCTGGGTTCACATGACAGAAAAAGAAGCAGCTACAGAAAAAGCTATAGATTTAATAAGGATGCATGTTGCTAAATCAAAATTATTAAAACCTCAGAGAGAAGATAAAATTGATATTACACATACAGCACTAGTTATTGGTGGGGGCGTTTCTGGTATGACTGCAGCGTTAAATATGGCTAATCAAGGATTTAAAACTTTTCTTATAGAAAAAGAAAACCAATTAGGCGGAAACTTAAAACATCTAAATGTTTTGTATCCCGTACATAAGAATGCCTTAGAATTATTAAGTGAATTAAAAGAGAAATTAGATAAAAACAACAATATTCAAGTATTCTTGAGTAGTGGAATTAAAAATATTAAAGGTTACGTTGGAAATTATGATGTTGAAATATGTGATTCAAATAACAAAATCCATGATGTTAAAATTGGGACAATAATAGTCGCAACTGGAGGCCAAGAATTTAAACCATCAGATCTTTTTGAGTATAATGGCAAAAACAAGAATGTAATTACTCAATTGGAGTTAGAACAGAAATTACAAAATAAAGATCATTCCTGGTTAGATCAAATAAATCGAGTCACATTAATATTATGTGTAAATGCTAGACAAGACGAAGGTATAACCTACTGTTCTAATATATGTTGTGCGAATTCAATAAAAAATATTAGAATCTTAAAAGAATTGAAACCTGAATTAGAAATTGTTGTAATTTACAGAGATTTACAGATGGCTAAGAAAGAATTTGAGGAATATTATCGAGAACGTCGAAAAGATGCAATATTTCTTAGATATGACTTAGATAACCTCCCAGAAGTAACAAAGATAAAAGGTTCTCAAGAGAAATACCAAATAAAAGTATATGATACTAATTTGAAAGATGATATCGATTATGATACAGATTTATTAATATTGTCGACACCTATGATCCCTGCTGATAATTTAAAGGAATTAGCAATGATGTTAAAAGTTCCATTAGATAAAAATGGATTCTTCTTAGAAGCACATGTTAAATTACGACCTTTGGATTTTGCTACAGATGGTATCTTCTTATGTGGCTGTGCTCAATGGCCAAAAAATATACAAGATTCAATTGCACAAGCTAATGGTGCGGCAGGTAGAGCGAGTAGATTCCTTAGTGCAGATAAAATCACCACATCGGGATTGGTAGCTGAAGTCTTAGAAGAAAAATGCATTGGATGTGGAAAATGTGAAGAAATTTGTCCTTATAAAGCAATCACACTTTTAGAAATATCTAAAGAATTTGAGGATATAAGTATCCAAGTCAAAAAATCCAATATCAATGCAGCTGTATGTAAAGGTTGTGGAACATGTGCCGCAACATGCCCTGTTGGAGCTATATCGGTAAAACATTATGATTTTGATCAAATTTCTACTATGATCGATTCCTATTTATTAGAAAAGGAGGAAGTTAAGAACGGTTTATAGGTGATAATCATGTCAAAGTCAAAAAAGAAAGCAAAACAAGAAGGATTTGAACCTAACATTTTGGTTTTTTGTTGTAATTGGTGTAGTTATGCTGGAGCAGATTTAGCAGGGGTTTCACGATTCCAATATCCTCCCAATATCCGAATAATAAGGGTAATGTGTTCTGGACGAGTAGATCCTTCATTTGTGTTAAAAGCTTTAAAGAACGGTGTTGATGGAGTCCTTGTAAGTGGATGTCATATAGGTGATTGTCATTATATTACCGGAAATGAATATACTCAAGAGCGGTTCGAAAGATTGCATACTATTTTAATCAAACAACTAGGCATAGATCCAAAACGAGTAAGGTTAGAATGGGTAAGTGCCTCTGAAGGAAAGAGATTTGCTGAAGTAATTACGGAATTTACTACCCAAATTAAAGAATTAGGGCCCTTTAAACGTTAAAATTTCTAATGCTTCATTGATTGGCAAATGTTTTAACTTATTTGCCTTATTAAAATGTTTCTTGCAGAACCATTCTGCGTTTGGTGGATGTCCCACACCTCCTATTTCTTCCATTTTTTTTTTCCATTCCATATCAGAGGGGCGCTTCTTAAAATATATCAAACCACCATCATTCATCTCTGCTAATTCCTTATCACATATTCTACATATTGGAGGTTTCATAATATTAAATTTAATTAAACATTCAAAATATTTATTAACTTTTTATTATTGAAATAAGAAATTTAAACTAAAATATCCAAATTTTAAGTAATTTAGGTTAAAATTTAATGAGTTGATAGAAATGGAAAAGGAATATCAATATATAAATATTGAAAGAAAAGGAAAAATCTCAATAATTAAGTTTAATCGCCCCGAAAAGAAAAATGCATTAAGTGAAGCAATGAGATCTGAAATAATCAATGCTTTAGATTCTCTTAAAGAAGAAAAAAGAGTTAAAGCGGTAATTTTCTATGGGGGAGAAGAATTCTTTTCCGCTGGGTTTGATAGAAATGAAGTACAAGCAGTAGTACAAGGAGAAGGAGATTATCAGCAATTTATCGAATCTAATCATCTATTTCATCAGAAAGTTTTTGAGTTTCCTAAAATAATAATTGCTGCTATCAATGGATATGCTTTAGCAGGAGCATTTGATCTTGCTATTATTTGTCACCTTCGGGTTGCTTCAAAAGGATCTCTATTTGGGCATCCTGAGATAAGATTTGGAGCGTGTCCTTTATTTTTTCCCTATATGACAATTGTAGGCCGTGGAAAAGCTTTAGAACTTACATTAAATACAGGAACTCGGGAGACATTTCTCAAGGCTGAGGAAGCTTATCGGTTGAACATTATTAATAGATTGGTTGAGAAAGGGGAAGTTTTGAATGAGGCAATTAACTTAGCAAAACAAATATCTCAATCGCCGGAATATGTAGTAAAGCAATTAATTCAAGTAAACAATATATTCTTCGATCAAGTTAAGACTTTTGATACTGAAATCGATACAATCCTTAAGAGTAT
>JAEOTV010000080.1 GCA_016839635.1 Promethearchaeota archaeon
CAACCCATGTATCTCCAATACCAGAAGTTTGAAGCATACTAGAAGTTTGAAGTATACTAGAAGAATAAGGTTTTTTATCTTTTAATAAGGATGTTCCATCAATACCCACGTATTCTCGAATTTCTGGGTCGTTATATGTGAACAACATCGATAATATCATCGAAACACTAGAAACACTTAGAATTGTTATGAATATTGTTAATACAACAATTTGTTTTTTTCTCATTTTTTTTTAACACCTTTCAAAAAGTGTGTGGTTAAACAAAATTCGATTGATATAAAAAGAAATAAGGTACAAATATCCCCAATTGACAAAAAACTAAAATGAAATCTATTATTAATTCATACATATCTTTTTTATATTGGTGTGTTTTATTTTATGTATGAATATCCTAAATACATTTATCAGTATCCATCTTAAACTCAAACAGTATAAGTTACAGTTCATTTTTTTCTTTCTGTTTTGGCTCCTTGGTTTCATTTTCTTTCTTATAACTGAACCTGAATATAATTTGGCTGAAATATTTTTATTTTCAATAACTGTGGACATTCCTGCTGATGCCGCAGATTTTGGTCAATTTTATGCTGTTGTGTGGCCAATTCTATTAGAGGTGATTTTTTTTGGTTTTATAATGGGAGAATTATTTGAAAAATATAACCCTGTAATTACTAGTAGGATTCTAGCTTCTCATAAGAGAAATCATGCGGTAATTATTGGATATCATCATCTTTCTGAAAGAATATTAGAATATTGCGTGAAGTATAAGAAACCATTCTGTCTTATTGAAGATTGTGAAGAAGCTGTGGAAGACTTAATCAACGCAGGGCACCCAATAGTAATTGGTGATGCCACTGAGACAAATAATCTTGAATTGGCAAACATAGAACATGCTAAGGAGGTTTTTATTAATATCAATGATGTAAGAGTTGCTATAATCTGTACCGAAAAAATTCGCAAGAGGAATCTAGATTGTGATATCTATGTCCGGGCGTTTGAAGATCATGTACAAGAATATCTTAGAGAACCGTCACTGAATGCATTTTCCTTCTCTACATCTAAATGGGCTATGGATAATATTATAGAATGGACTAAAAATAAATCTGGGACTGCAATTGTAATTGGAAGTGATACATTAACACATAGGATTGCATATCATATTTCTCAGCAACCAGATCGGGAAATTTATCTTTTTGATGATATTCATGATGGTATTGAATTTGAAGTGAATAAACAATTACATATATGCAATGAATTTGCCTGTTTTTTAAGCGATTTGCGAGCACATGTAAATTTAGACGATGTATCTCAAATTTTTATTTGTTGGAAGCAGGAATCAGAATTTGATGAAGCAATTTATCTTACTTCGAAATTATATTTGCGATATCCCCATATTGAAGTGTTTGTGAGAATTTTTGATGAAGAACTCAAGGATATAATAAAAAAATACAATGCTAAAACATTCTCAACTTCTAAAAAGGCATTTAAAAAGCTTCAGAAAATAGTCAAACAAGATTCAGTAATAGCACCGAAAATAGTGAAATAGAAGGAAAATATCCAATTTTAAGTTTTAATAATTGAAGTATTATAATTCTCCTTTAAGGAATTTTTTTGTAAGACGGAGGATGAATTCAGTAATTTCTTCATTTGATAAGTTAACCATATTCATCAGAGAACGCCTGAAATCGATTTGATCTAAAAGACCAAAAATAATCATTATTAAAAAGAAATTAAGATGAGTGGGATATGAAGGTGATTTAATAGATCCATCTTTTATACCAATTTCAATTGATTTTTTCCATAACTGCCTATATTTAATATAACATTCCAATAAATCAAGAAAGATTTCATCTTGTGCATTAAATTTAGAATTCTTACGGATTTCATTATTTTTTATAAAACTAGTATAAAATATTTCTTGAGTAGGAAGATTTAATTCTTCACTTCTATAAAAAAACCTCCTTAACAGTTTGGAATAAATAGGGAATTCTAAAATATCTTTTACTAAATTTTCAGTTAAGAATAATACTAGTTCTTTACCTGAGTAATTAGTGGAGTCTAATAAATCGTATTGTTCAATCCAAATTTCTAATTTTAATATTCCAATACTAAAATAAATTTCTTCTTTTGTACTAAAATAATTATATAAGGTCGCTCTACTTAAAGCTGCTAAATTGGCAATTTCTTCCATTGTAATGAAATTAAAACCTTTTGCAGAAAATAATTCTTTTCCTGCGTCTAAAATGATATTTTTAGTTCTTAATATCTTTCGCTCTTTTTTAGTTAAATCTTCAGAATTCCCACTTCCGTGGTTATTCATATTATTTTTATTACTCATATAAATCTCTGTACAATATGTCTAATAATTATATATGGTGTCCAAAAATTTAAATATTAGTGTTTTTTATTATAAAAATAGACACTATGTCTAAAAAAAATACAATGAATATAATTTGAAATTTATAAGACCTAAGAATATATGGGGAATCAGATTATTTTCAACTCTTAAAATAGTGTTTTGAATAATTCAATAAGAGCAGGTTTAATTTATGAACTATGGAAAGCCAGCGGATTAAGGTATTTATAGTAGATGACGACAAAAATATATTGAGAATATATTCATTAATTTTTAAATTAAATGGATTAAAAGTAGTAGGTAAGGCCAATAATGGAATTGAAGCTGTTAAAAAATTATCAAATTCTATTGCTAAACCTGATATTATAATTATGGATTATCATATGCCCATAATTAATGGTATTGAAGCTTCAAAACTAATTTTAGACATTGATAATTCTTTTAAAATATTGATGGTGAGTGGTGATTCTTCTATAAGAGAAGAGGCATTATCAAATGGTATTATTGATTTTTATGAAAAATCTAATAATCTAAAAAAGTTATGTCAAAAAATTAAGCATATATATAATATATCAAAGCAAAATTAATTTTTACTTGAAATTAATATTTAATCTAAATCTACATTAAAATTACATTTTTTACATTTTTTTACTCCATGAAACAATAGATTTCCACATTTCGGACATTGATATCTTTCCTCCTCTTTTTCAACCCATTTTTCGGTTCCAAGATCTCTCCAAGTAGGAATAGCACGAAGCATCACCTTTTTATCTAGTGGATCTGGCCAATCATTAATAATATTACATGGAAATTTATCGCATTGATAACATCCTTTAATCTCTTTATTCTTTATACAATCTTTAACAGGACATGTTCGACAGAAGTGAAATATAACTCCATCTGATAAACATCCTGTACAAGCTATGTCATCTACAGTTTTTGCTCCATAATCTTTAAGGGTGGGTAATACGTCTTTTTTGAATTCTAAATTATTGTCTCTATGAGCTTGATAAATTCTACATACACCACAGTATAAACC
This sequence comes from Promethearchaeota archaeon, assembly GCA_016839635.1. The sequence continues at coordinate 3,394 of JAEOTV010000080.1, forward strand.
GCAGGGGGCTAAAAGCTCTTTTTTAACATCAGACATTTTTATAATACTCCAACTTGATGTAAAATAGTTCTCTAACATTTATTCAATATTGATAATTTTATTTTGTTTATTTTTAGTATTATATTTTTGTATATTGTCTACTAATATATAAATATTTTGCATAATGCCCAGAAAAACTTAAATATATTGAATGATATCTAGTAATTAATATAAAAAGTAACTAAATAAAAATATGATTGATGACCTGAATAAGAACATCTTGAGAGAATATCAAAAAGATGCTAGTATAACCTATAGAAAATTAGCGCTAAAAATTGGAGAATCTCCCTCAACCGTTTTTTCAAGAATCAAACAGATGAAGAAGTCTAAAATTATAAAAGATATAGTTCCATTAGTGAATCCAGATGCATTGGGTAAACCTACCACAGCTTGGATTAAAATAAGCCTTAAAATAGAAACAGATTGTTGTAAATTTGCTGAAAAAGTAGCGCAAAATGAAAATGCGATGGAAGTTCACGAAATTGCTGGTGAATGGGACATATTAATAAAAGTGAAAGTAAAAGATAATCTAGCGTTGCATGATCTTACAAAGGAAATCAGTAAAATGCCAGGTATTAAAAATATGGAATCAGTTATTGCCTTTTGTACAATAAAGGAGGATCCTCGACTTGCTTTCTGATTAAAAGTAATTCAAGTCGAGATATTAGGTTTAATAAATCATAGCTTGTATAATTTAAAAAGAAATTTCAGACTATTTCAAGAGAGTCATAATTATGGAAAATAAAGATGATATTATACAGAATTTTTATAAAAGTTTAGAATTGAAAGGCTATAAAGGAAAAATTGTATCCACGGATCATCTTCCAGATTTGCGTAGAGATATTCAAAAGCATCATGAACAAAACCTTTTCGATCCGGATTTCTATGAAGATTATAAATCTTATTTTGAAATTGACCAAGAATTTGAGTTCCCTCAGGTTAAATCACTTTTTATAATCTCAGTTCCAGTTCCTCAATTTGAAGCAATTTTCCACTGGGATAATAAAGAAATCTCATTACTTATACCCCCCACATACTTATATGGTCGTAAAATTATTGACCAAATAACGGAATTTGTAAATGAAATTTTAGAACCAAGTGGATATAAAGCAGTATATGCTCGTCTTCCTCAAAAAACCTTAGCAGTACGCTGTGGATTGGCTGAATATGGTAGAAATAATATTAGTTATGTAAATGGAATGGGAAGTTTTCATCGTTTAACAACATTGTACTCAGATTATCCAACTAATGAGGATAATTGGCAAGAATTACAAATGATGGATATGTGTAATGAGTGTTCTGCATGTACACGTAAATGTCCCACAGGAGCAATTCCAACAGATCGTTTTCTCTTACGTGTTGAACGTTGCCTTACATATCATAATGAGCAACCTCCAGAAGTTTCTTTTCCAGATTGGATTGAATCATCATGGCATAATTGCTTAGTAGGATGTCTTCATTGCCAATATGTATGTCCTGCAAATAAAAAGGTTAAGAACTGGACTGAGAGGGGACCTGAATTCAGTGAAGAAGAAACAAAACTCATATTAGAAGGGAAAAATTTTGATGATCTTCATCCAGATACTAAGAAGAAGATAGAAGAGTTTGATCTGGTTAATTATTACGAGGTTTTTCCAAGAAATCTAGCTCCCTTTCTTGGATTTTAATTTAAACTCCTATTTTTTACCATTCAAATCTACATTTGGTGCAAGATTTCTTTTTTGCATAGATACGCCTTGGAATGTAGCTAATAACATTAGACTTATCATCGATCTCTCTTATAGCAAATCCCATCGCGCCGCAATTTGGGCATTGTCTTTTATTAATTCTAGGATCTGTATCAGCAGTAAATTTGGGTGTTGCTTGTTCAATTAAAGTTGTAGAAGGGGGGGTTTCTGGAGCAGATGTTGGTATAGGTGGAGGAGCTGGAGGTGTGTAAGATTCTTGACTAGGCGGAGGAGGTGGAGATTTAAAAGATTCTTGACTAGGCAGAGCAGGTGGTTTTATTTCATACGATAAGTTTTGAATTTGTGCTTTTAGCTGATAATTCTCGTTAGTTAATTTGCTTATTTCATGATCTTTTTCTGCAATAAGAGCTTGATAATAATGAATTTTAGAAAATAATTCAGTAATTTGATCTGTTAATTTATTAATTGTATCTTCATAATCCGAAATAGGATCATCTGGGTTGTTATACATCATAATTCTTGCACCTCGTTCTTAACAATAATGTCGCAACTTTCTATAGTACTTAGTTTGATTTAATATATAAATATTATTAGGTAAGAAATATATACTAAAAAATATCAAAAGGGTATTCAACATCAAGAATGTTGTTTTTTAATACATTAAAAAGAAGTGTTTGATATTTCCTTATTTTAAAGAGTTTTCATTGCTAAAAATAGTAAAAATTAGAGCTACATGAATATAAAGATCAATGCCATAAAATATCCTTCTAATTTTCACAATTTTTTTTATTTTAAATCTAAAAAACATAAAAGTTAAGCTATCTTATATTAATTTAATGACGAAATACTTAACTTATTTTTTAAAATTTCGTCATATTGCAAAAGTAGATTTATGACGCGCGTTCTAAAAACAATAAGGCAAGATAATAAGAAATTTATCACATCTGATGAACTAAAACAATATTGTGATGAATTGTATCTTAATCATAAGCTCAGCAGTGACTATTTAATCTCCCGTGGATTCTTGGTAAATGTTTTAGAAGATATATATTATGTGAAATCTATTGACGAATTCAAAAAGAATAAAATAGAACATTCGCTACTGGAGCTTGTTGGAAATAGTTTAAATTTAAAAAATGTTAAGAATTGGTATTTTGGGCTTTATACTGCATTAAATATCAATAAAGTAAGTTTTGAACAACCAGATGATAACTTTTACTTAATTAACGACATGATTATAAATAACAAACCAATAACGATTTTGGGAAAAAAATTTAGGTTTTTAAGATTTAAACATTCTCTTTTTAATTTCGGAATAATAAATAACAAAATAAATTATTCTGATCGTGAGAAAACGATTTTAGATTTGCTTTATTTGTGGGAATCTAATCATATTAATGAGAATAGAATCTTAATCGAGCTCGCCAAGTTGGTAAATGGAATTTCGAAAGAAAAGATTTTAGAATATTCCCAAAACTATCCAGAATCTAATCAAAAATTATTAAAGAGAGCAATAAATTAAAAAAAATATTTTCAATAATTAGTGTCTTATTTTTTGAATGGGTTTGGAATCCATTTTGGTACTCTCTTTTTATATTGTATATAATCATCACCAAACATATTTTCAAGAATTTTTTCTTCGAAATTTGCCATCCAATTATAAACCAAGAAAATTACAATGAAGAAACCTATACTAATAATTGAAATAGAAAAAAGTATAAATGCTACATAAATTAATAATATTCCAGCATACATCGGATTTCTCAGATAACCAAGAATTCCGTTGGTAATCAATGAGTTAGGAGGTGCGTGTGATTTAAATAGAATTCGATGTGATAGCATTATGAAACTATAAGCAATACAAAGAAGTATTATAAATAATATCGTACGAAAAGAAAAAGGTACAAAATCATTTAAAAAAGTGGTTATTCGAAATATATGTGAATCTAAAAACCATATTAAAATAAATAGTATTGGCATTACTGCATGATATATATGTCCATGTGGTATTTCTCGTTCATGACCTTCATGTCTTTTTACATTCATATTTAACAACAAATAAGTAATGGATAATAATCTAGATTTCAATCTATTTTATTTAATTTTTATATAGTCCATTATTTCATATTTTTTTATAATTTATTCATATTCATGCTCTAAAGTTTTAAGTTTATATAAATCTTCTAATTCTGGTAAAAAGGAAATTATAGAAAAATTATAAGTAAATTGATTCATTTTTAACTCAAATTAAATTGAGTAGATATGAGATCTTCTTTTTGGGATGATGAACCCACATAGAGCTTATATTGAATCTTTTCAATCTCCCAGGATCTTGATTTTGGATTATACCACGCAAGATTTTTAATAGGGACCTCAAATTGTACATTTTTTACTTCATTAGGTTTTATATGAACCCGAGAAAATCCTCTCAGGAGTTTTAAAGGACGCTCAATATTAGAATTTTCAAATCCGATATATAGTTGAACTATCTCATCTCCAGCTACTTTTCCAGTATTTTTGACTTCTATAATAGCATTAATAGTGTCACTTTTTACTTCAACTTTCAAATGGGTATAATTAAAAGTAGTATAGCTCAATCCGAAACCAAATGGAAAAGCAGATTCTAATCCTTTTTTATCAAAAAGAGTATATCCATGATAGTATCCATATTCTATTTCATCTGCATTCTTATCAAAATATGGTAAATCATTGGTATCTTTAGGAATTGTAAAAGTGAGTTTCCCACCAGGATTGACATCACCAAAAATAATTTTTGCTAAAGCGTTACCTCCTTCCATACCTGAATACCATGCAATCAATATTGCAGGGACTTTATCTTTCCATTCTTCCATCATAATTGCGCTACCTCCAATCAGAACTACGATACAATTTTTATTTTGAGAGGCGACCTCTTTAATTAATTCTATATGATCATCATGTAAGGATAAATTATCTCTATCACCCCCTATACGTAGTTCACGTATGAATTCTCCTTCATCCTTATGAGTTAAACCAACAACCACAATCGCAGCATCTACTTCTTTAGCAGTTTCTTTCAAAGATTTTTTATTTTTACCATCATCATAAAGCAATTCAATTGAATCTCCTAAATATTGTCTAATTCCTTTCAATGGGGTAGTTATTTCCTTAGTATGGACATTACTACTCCCATGATCACCTGTATTTCTTATTCTAGCCAATCTTCCAAATATTCCTAGCTTTTTTATTCCATTCTTATTCAATGGTAAAATATTATTTTCATTTTCTAAGAGTACCATACTCTTTTCGGCAGCTTCTAATGCGACTTTACGATGATCCTCACATCCAATTAAGTTCTCTTCATACTTTTGAGGGTCTTCTTTTGTAGTAAAACGCAATATTGTTCGCATAACTCTTCCAGCGGCATCATTAATCAATTCTTCTGAAAATTTATTTCTTTGGAGTGCGTTTTTTATTCTTCTAATTCTATAGTATTTCGTACGAGGCATTTCAACATCCAATCCTCCTGTTATACCACCTACTGTATCCTTTAAACCAAAAGTCCAATCGGAATGCACAAATCCTTGAAATTTCCATTCTTCTTTTAAAATCTTCCTTAATAAATAGTCATTATGGCCACAATATTTCCCTCTAAATTTGTTATAAGCGCTCATTACAGTGGCACAACCTTCTTCTATACAGCGCTTAAAGTGAGGAAGATAAACTTCACGAAGTGTTCGTTCATCCATTTTAACATTTACCTTGAAACGAGCATTCTCAATACTGTTTGCAGCATAATGCTTTGCAGTTGCCATCACGTTGTGTTTTTGTATCCCTCTCGTTAATGCCGCCCCAAATTCTCCTATTAAAAAAGAATCCTCTCCATAAGTTTCTTGAGCTCTCCCCCATGAAGGATGTCGTAAATTATTGATACAAACTGCTCCAGTTAAATTTCCTCCATGTGCTCGAACTTCTTTTCCTATGACCTCACCAATTTTTACTTCTAAATTTACATCCCAAGAGGCTCCTCGAGCCATTGACACAGGA
>JAEOTV010000266.1 GCA_016839635.1 Promethearchaeota archaeon
CCCGAATGGGGATTACGCCAATATAGAGGACCAATATGGGAAGTAATCAATGCTCTAAGTCTCAGTTTAGTGGGTTTAGATTTAGCAATGATGTTCCATCCAGTAGCCGCAAAGCATGTTAAAGAGATTACCTCACAATTCTTCGCCGAAATTCCAAAGGTAGTAGAAGATAAAGGATATTATGATTGGGTTTCAGCGAATTTAAAACGTTAGAACTATATTTTATATCTAATTTTCTTTTTTTTAAAATAAATAATTATTGGTTTTGATTTAACATTTAATTTTTATTTAGGCGGCTCTGCGTCTGGACGAGATTCTGTAGCCGGTTTACCTTCTATACCCCAATGAGTCTTTGGAATTTCATGAACAATAACCTCTACTGCTTGAGCTGGAATACTCATATCGACAAAAACTTTAGTTATTCCAGATATTATTTGTTTAACTCTTTCTTCGGAAATTCCTTTCCACATATTTACATGAATAATTGGCATATTGCATACACTTATTTCTTTTTTTATTATAGTGAAAAAATAATTACATTATTATATTTTTTTCTCTCACTAATGGTACGTCACAAGGAGCATTTTTCGAGAATTGATACGAAATAGTTCCCAGGTATATTTCTTTTATTTTAGAAGGGTATCCTTTGAATATTTCTAGAAGTAAAAAAAAATAGGATAAAATAATAGTTAAATTTTATTTTGAATGATTTTTTTTTGCATGCGCCATTAATTTTTTCTTAGCTTTTTCTTCTGTTTTTCCTTCGAAAGTTTTACCACATTTTGAACATTTAACTTCAATCATAAACATTTCAACTCATTTCTTTTTTTAATTTAATTATTTTACCATAAAAAATAGCAAATTTAAATGTATTTCTTCTGATTTTTATTAAAAATCGTTTTAAAAGGAATAAATATAAAGTTGAATGAAATTTAAGTTTTTAAAGTATAAAGATTTCTGAGAATTCAAAGTTAATATGATTGGGCTTCAGTAAAGTTAAAATCTTATTTCTTGAATAATACATTAAAATTCAAAATATTTTGAATTAAATAAATATGAAATAAAATTAATTTTAATTAAAGGTATATTTAAATTCGAAATAATGCTAATAAAATAAGGTAATTCTTTTTATTTTGAAGAGGACCTTGTGGAGTAAATTATCTAAGCATGCTAAATGATATAATATTTTATTCAGAACAAGGATTACAAAATTTAGCGCATGATCAAATTTGGAAGGGAAAAGGAACAGAAACTGATCCTTTTGTTATTGAGAATGCTAATATACTCGGACAAGCCTTTTTAATAAGGAATTCCTCTTTATATATTTCTTTTATAAACTGTAATTTTGATAATGCTCAATTTGAGACATGCAAAAATATAATGTTGAAGAATTGTACATTTGAGATATTATCTTTAAGTAAATCAAGGAAATTTGAAATTAACAATTGTTTCGTCACTGATTTAAAGTTATCAAGGACAAAAGAAACTAATTTAAAAAAATCTGTGATTATTGATGTTTCTACTAAATTTAGAATCAAAAATATAATTTTTGAAGATTGTCAAATTAGTAATGAGTTTTTAAATTATATATTAAGAAAGCAGCTTAGTGGATTTTATTCAAAAATTAAAGAAATTATGGGATTTTATATAATAATTTTAATCTTATTTATTTTTTATAGGCTTCTTTGGACCCCTTATGAACTAAATTACTCAGATATTAAAGGATTATTGCTAATTGCTGGTTTAATTATTGTATTACTGATAATATCAATTCTTTCTTCAATTTCCGAATATTTAATCAAGAAAAAGCTTCCCAAAATAATCGTTTCAGAAGAGAAATAAATTTAGAATTCTGATATTAATCGTTTTCTAGGCATTTCCATGAGTCAACAAGTAATTGGTACTCAAAATATTCATCATTTATTTTAGATCTTGGGTTTTTACGTTTACCTTCGGTTTTTATCAGTTTACCATGGATTTCAAGTTTTTCTTCACAAGAGATTGAATCTTTGCTATATATTACAATCTGATAACCATCATCTAAATCGAAGTAATTCATATATGGATAGGAATCAATAAATGTGGTAAGATGTTGCCATATTTCTTTAGCAATTTTTCCAATAATTTTAACAGCTTCTTCCACATTACCCTCAAAATCAGAATATTTAGTAATGTTAATCATAATTATGATAATTCTAAGAAATTTTAATTTATAAGATTTTAACGAGATATAAATATCAAAATCTTAAAAATCTAGATGATTGATTATTAAGTAATAGTATAATATTGGCATTTTAAAAAGGTAAACTCGTTTGGATGATAAAGATGTTGGGGATTATTGGGATAAAAATGCGGAAAATTGGGTAAAACTTGCAAGAATGGGTTACGATCGATGTAGAGACCTAATTAATTCTCCTGCTTTTTTCAAAATGCTTCCTGATATTTCCAATTTAAATGGTTTAGATATTGGATGTGGAGAAGGATATAATACCCGAATAGCAGCTAAGAAAGGAGCAACTATGACTGCAATTGATATATCTGAAGTTTTTATAAAGTATGCCAAGGACGCTGAGCGGAGTGAACCTTTAGGGATTAAATACCAAATTGCTAATGCCACTAAACTTCCATTTTCAGATAATCATTTTGATTTTGCCTTGGCAACAATGAGCATGATGGATATTGCAGATACAGATAAGGCAATTACAGAAGTTTTTAGAGTAATAAAATTTGGAGGATTTTTTCAATTCTCTATTTCTCATCCTTGTTTTGCAATTTCTACCTCCAATTGGGTGACGAATGAAGATGGTAAGAGAATAGGTTTAATCGTAGGGAATTACTTTAAAAAATTAGAAGGTGAGATCGAAGAGTGGATCTTTGGTGCTGCCCCAAAAGAAATAACTAAAAAAATGAGAAAATTTAGAATCCCACGATTTACTCGGACACTTTCTGAATGGTTAAACTTGCTCATCGAAAAAGGTTTCATTTTAGAGGAGTTTTGTGAACCTTATCCTGATGATTCAACATTACAAAGGTTTCCAGAGGAACATGAGAGTCGAATAATTCCTTTCTTTTTGATAATTCGATGCCGAAAACCAAACGAATAGTTATATGAATGAAAACTACAAATACCAGAATTTTGTGTTCTCATTAGGAGCAATCAAATGAAAAAAAAGAAAAAAAAATCTCAATAGCATTTATGCTTTTTCGATTTTTAAGTAATAATTTTCTCCTTCTTTCTTGTATTCCAATATTTTATCTTCACGTTTATCTAAATATCGCTTAATATTTTCTCCTGCTTCTCCATAGTCACCAACAACCTCGAGAATTTCTCCGCTTTCCATTCCAAGCAATACTCTCTTAGTTTTAGCTACGGGCATTGGACACACAAGCCCAGAACAATCCAATTTATGTGATTTTGTCATTTTAATCTAAACCATTAATCGTAATTAACTGAAAATTATATTATCAGCTTCAACACACATTTCTAAAAAACCATTCATCGAGGTTTTTTCAATTCCATCTATTAATTCTTCTTCAGACAAACCACGTGCTCTCATGCAGACACCGCAAGCTTTCACATTCGCACCTTCTGATATTACGTCTGACATCCACTTTCCAACATTATCATAAGTAGTTGGATCTTGATTTTTTTTTCCTACAAAGATTCCATCTTCAACAAGAAAAATATTTACTTTATGCTCATCTAGTAATGCAGTATAGGCGAATCTTAACATTGTATATGAGCGTTCATTGGTGTAAGCGCCTTCTCCAATGACTATAGTAAACGTCTTTATTTTCTCAGTCATAATTTTTTTCCCTAATAGTAAGATCGGTATTTTGTGTAATTACATTAACACTAGATAATTTATTAATTTTTTTGTAATATTCTATCAAAAATATCGATAAATAAATATAGTCTAATTTACTTATATTTTAATTAGAAAACAAGGTTTATAAGGCGATTTAAAGTATGCATATTGAATATTTAAGAAACTTTATTAATTTAACTCAATATAAAAGCTTCTCAAAATTAGCACGTGAACTTCCTATCTCACAAAGCACGTTATCGCATCAGATATCTCAATTAGAAAAAGATTTTGGTAAAGTTGTACTTATTGATAGAACTACTAAGAAGTTTGAGTTAACTAAAGCTGGTAAAATCTTACTTGAGCAAGCCCAAAAAATAATAGAAATTTACGATAGATGTAGATTAGAACTCTCTAAATTTAGTGACCAACCAGAAGGAGTTATTACTATATCCGCCTCAACAATCCCTGGTTCTCATATTTTACCACGATATATAGCAGATTTTAGAAATAAAAATCCAAATATAAATTTCAAGATACTAATTAATAATTCCAAGAAATCTCTTGAATTCTTAAAAAATGAAATGGTTGATTTTGCTGGAATTGGCAGTTTTATGAATGATAATGAAGGAAATTTTGATTTCATTAAAATAGGAGAAGATGAGTTTAAGTTTATATGTTCACCTAACCATGAATTATTAAAAAATGAAACGGATACTGTAAATTTTGATAATCTTATTAATTATCCCTTTGTACTGAGAGAAAAAGGCTCTGGAACGAGATATACGTTTGAACAACAATTTCCAAGATATAAAGATTTGAATATTGAATTAGAAATAAATGATAATGACTCAATCATTTCCGCTGTTAGTGATTCTAACTACATTGGTATTATGAGCGAGATGATGGCGGATAAAGCCGAATCAGCAGGATTAATTAAATCCTTAAAAATTAAAAATCATCCTGTTATTGCAAAACGCCCTCTTTACTTTGTGAAACTAAAACAAAAACAATTTAGTCAATTAAAAAAGAAATTTTGGGACAAATTAGAATCGAAGTTCTAAAAATTATAAAATAAAGAATAAAAAAGAAAGATTTACTTTATCAAAACACCAGCTTGGTCGAAATTTAGAAAGGCACTAATCTTTTCTTTAAGTGGATAAATCCCTTCTTTAAAAAGTGTAACTAAAAAGATTACGATAAATATAATTGAACCTAAGCCTGGAGCAAATCCACTTACAACATTTATGAAACTAGATGTAGGATCCCAAGAGAATAATGTATAAACCAATGAAAATCCAGCTATTAAAACTGAGACAAAAGAAATTATAGCTGCTGTTCTTTTACTGAGATTTAAATGTATTGGTCCAAGTTCGAGCCGGAAATATTTCGGTTGTACAATTATTGATAAGATTGTGTGACTAATCACCTTATCCTCAAATTCTATGTATACGTTTAAGAATCTTCTCTCACTCTCTTTCTTTTTCATTTTCTTTTTGGATTTTGTGGGCATAATTGAAAAAATCATGACTGGTGGATTTACCGCATCCTTTTTTACTTCAACCTTTCCAAATATTGGATGTACCTCAAAACCATCGCCTTCAATTTTAAGGTCTAAAACAGGAGGTTCTTCTTTAGTAGTTACTATTGTAAATGTAGTTTCATAAACTGTTTTGCCCTCTTCATCAACAATCTTTAATTCCTTATGTGAAAAATATACATAAAATAAATAACTTCTTTGTTGCATCATAACTGAATAATATTGAAGCCCCATATTAATTTCATACACTTTTGGTTGAGGTTCTTCGGGAATAGCAACAGAAGGTTCAGGCATTGGTTTTAGCGGAGGAGAGACTGGGCCTGCTAATACATCTGCAGGTGGAGGGGGTGGTGCTGAGGGAGCAGTGGTTTTTGCTGGAGGTGCACCTGCTCCTGGAGGAGCGGAACTTGGTAATGGTCGCGACTTTTTTTTTGCTTTTGGGGTTTCTATCATCCTGCGAGATTCTTCCCTTTTCCTATCATCTCTTTTTAAGAGTTTTTCTTCTTCAAAAGCTTCTTCTTTATATTTTACATCATCGTCCATTGATGACAATACTTCATAATCTTCATCATACATTTCTTCCTCTTCAAGTTCAAGAATTTCATTTTTCTGTTTTTCTTCAATTTTGTCTTTTGTTTCAAGCTTCCCCTTTTTTTTTTCCGGTGTTTGCTCTTTTTTTTCTGGTTTCTTTTTCTTCAATAATTTAAGATGTTTTAATTTCGTTGATTCAGGGATTTTGGTATTAGTAACAAAATCTATGATATGCAGATTATTACGTGGTATTTGAATTTCTTTTAAGGATGCCAAGATATCATCTAAAATCTTACTAATCCTTGTGGATTTTTTATATGTCCCTACAAACATGAAATCTAAAATTTCTGCAGAGAAAACCTCAGTTTTCTTATCATAGAAGATTTTATTAGTCGGAATTTCAAGGCTAGAAATACTTTTTAAAGTTTCCATATTATATATAACCTTTTTTTATATAAATGACGTTTAATTTAAGTTTTAATAATTAAGAATTGACTTTTTATAAGTTCTTATAATGATATTATACCTAATATAGTTATCAACTTATTTATATTGAAGTGGATTGGATTGTAGATTTTTAGTTATTTTTTCCTCATCATGTATTTAAGGTTTATTAAGATTCAAATATAATTACATATACGTATTAAAAAGAATTTGTGATGAATTTGGAAAGTAAATATATTTTAGCTCATGATTTAGGAACTTCTGGTAATAAAGCTGTCCTTTTTGATTTAAATTTAAATGTAATATCTCAAATCAAAGTAGACTATCCTTTAAATTATCCAAAATCGGGTTGGGCAGAACAAAATGCTAACGATTATTGGGAAGCTGTGAAAAATGCCACTGATATCTTGATTAATAAAATTAATATAGACAAAAATGAAATTATTGCCTTAGCGTTTGATTGCCAGATGAATTGTACTATTCCGATAGATAGTAACGGCAACCCTTTAATGAATAGCATTAGTTGGTTAGATACACGAGCAGCACCATTAACACATATATTTTCGAAAGGGCTTATAAAAATATCAGGTTATGGATTAAAAAATATATTAATGTTTCTTAAAATCACAGGAGGTGCACCAGGATTTAATGGTAAAGATCCAATTTCTCATCTCTTATGGATAAAAGAAAACCAGCCAGAAATTTATGATAAAACCTTCAAATTTTTAAGCGTAAAGGATTTTATTATTTACAAATGTACCCAAAATGCTGTAACTTCAAGAGATTTGGGTAATACTTCTTGGATGATGGATAGTAATCTTGGTAAATTTGAATGGTCTGATAAAATTTTAAATAAATTTAGAATTGATAAAGAAAAGTTACCAGATATAAAAGAATCTACTGATATCGCAGGTGAATTAACAAATGCAGCTTTTAAAGAACTAAATTTGAAATCTGGAATTCCTGTTTTTGTAAGTTCTGGCGATTTAACTTCAGCAGCATTAGGTTCAGGCGGAATTTCAGAAAATAAAATGATAATATGTTTAGGAACAGCAGATTGGGTAGCAGCACACACTTCTAAAAGAGTTAAAGATCTCGCTCATTATACTGGTTGTATATGCTCTTCTCAAGGAAATTATTTATGCATTTCAAAACAAGAAACTGGTGCTAGCTGTTTAGATTGGCTTATACAACAAATGTTTTTAACTGAGCTGGAAAAATATAAAGATAATCCTAATGAATTATACTTGCATTTAGATTCGCTTATTAAAAAAACTGAAGTTGGCTCAAAAAATCTTATTTTCACACCTTGGCTATTTGGAGAAAGAAGCCCAATTAACAATCCAGATGTTCGAGGGGGTTTCTATAATCTAAGTCTTGAGCATACTAGGGATCACATTTTGAGATCGGTGTATGAGGGAGTAGCTTACAATGTAAAATGGGCTTTAATATATTTAGAAAAGTTAGTGGGAAAATCGGATGAGATTAATTGCATTGGAGGGGGAGCGAAATCAGACGTTTGGTGTCAAATTCTAGCAGATATACTAGAACGAAAAATTATTCAGATAGAGCAACCTGAATTAGCTGCAGCTAAAGGCTCAGCGATTATTTCGTTGGTAGGTTTAGGAGTATTAAAAAAGTTCAATGATGCTATTCCACTGATTAAAATAAATAAAGTTTTTGTCCCTAATACAACCAACAAAAAGATTTATGATAAACTATTCAATGAATATAAGAATATCTATAAAAGAAATAAAGAAATGTTTAAGAAGCTAAATCTCTGAAATAGGCTTTAAAAAATCCAATTTCTTCTTTAATATCCTTGGTTTTTTTAACTTCTTTATCATCTCCTATAATTTTTGCATAAGCTTCATTTACAATTTCGATATCTTTATTTGCTAAAGGATTTGAATAAGATTGATTTTCGAGATTTTTCTCCCAAGGTTTTAATTTTGGCTTAGATTCGATGTTTCTTGAATTCCAATTAATTTGTTTTTTGTATTCTTCAGTTAATGGTTTTAAATTAACGTCATTCCATCTTTGGATGACCCATGGAGCATATTCATGAAGCTTGTCGAAATCAAATTCTAGGTCATTTTTCCATTCAAATTGATGATCCCAATTTCCAACTGCTAAATAATTCTCAATACCAGATTGGTCATAAGGAAAATATTTCCAAGAATCTCGATTTATCTTTTCATCTTTAAAAGGTCTCCCTTCAGCATATTGAAAGAAAAACCCTAATCTTTCTTTAACTTGGAGATCCTCCCGGCTTAACTTTAAATACACTTCAATTTGAGTGATATCAATTTTACTTTTAATTACTTGATCTTGATATAATTTCAATATTATATTCAAAGCTTCATTTGGATGACACTTGCCCGAAAAGATTGGATAATACGTAAAGCAATAAAAGTCAGAATTATTATCTGATTTTCCTTGATGGATCTCAACCCAGCACTCTAATGGCTTGATATAAACATTAGACTTAATTACACTAATAATTAAAAAAACGTCAGAGATAATTAAAACGATTATTATAGCAATGAATAGGATTAAATTAAAAAAAAAAGCAGCTAAAAAGTATGAAAGAGCAATATATATTAATAAAAACCCCGCAATAAAAAAGAACGCTACTAAAGATGAATAAGCTTCATGTTCTTTATCTTTTTTTGAATAAATAATAATTGGAGCGTTTTTAGTTACGGTATCTTTCCTATACTTATTTATAAAGTCTTGAAACTCAATTTTAATCCAATCTGAATCGGACATACTTAAATTTAGAATGAATTTGTTTATTATAATTTGATTTTATTTCATAAAAAAATTGCTATATTAAAAATATAATAGAGTACATCTTTAAATTTTAAGAAATAATTAATTCTTTTCTCTTTGTAATTTTTAATTGAGAGATTTCATTATAGATATTGAAGCTATTTATGGTAGATTTCGAAGAATTTTTGTTTTTTATAAAGTCACAAGATTATTATGACAACCAAATACACCATATCGAGCATATCCCCACGCAAAATGCCCAGTTTGGTGATTTGAAAAATCCAATTAGAAAAAGACTGCAAAATTGGTTAGATAAATATAGTATTAACTTATGGGTTCATCAAGCAGAAGCGATAAATTTAATTCGAGAAGGGAAGAATACAGTTATAGTAACTTCCACTGCATCTGGTAAATCTCTTTGTTATAATATACCTGTTTTACAATCAATCTTGGAAGATCCTAAAACTACAGCTCTGTATATCTTCCCTACAAAAGCGTTAGCAAGAGATCAGTTTATTGTTCTGTCAAAAATGCTTGAAGATACAAATATAAAACAAAATAGAATTGGGTTATATGATGGAGACATAGAACCAAATGAAAAAAGGTATGTTTTAAATAATGCAAATATAATAATTACAAATCCTTACGGATTACATTTTTATTTACCGTGGTTCAAACAAAAATGGATTCGAATTTGTAAAAATCTGAAATATATCATTTTAGATGAAATTCATATTTATAGAGGAATTTTTGGCTCTAATTTTGCTCTTCTGCTTCGACGTTTAAAGAGAATACTTGAAACATACAATATAAAACCTATATGGATATTATCAAGTGCTACAATGAATAATCCTAAAGAGTTTGTTGAAAAATTAGTTGGAGAGGAATTTTCTGTAGTTGATAAAGATTCCTCTCCCTCCGGTGCTAAAAAAGTAATTCTCTGGGATTTACCATACGATAGTATATCAAAAAAATATCGTTCAGCTCATCAAGAAACAAAAAATCTATTTATTAGTCATTTGAGGAAAGGAATCCAAACCTTAACCTTTACACTTTCAAGAAAAATGGCAGAATTGCAAACAATCTGGACTAGAAACGCTTTACCTACTTTTAAAGAAAAAGTTTTCAGTTATCGTGCCGGAATAAGTAAAAACAGAAGAAGAGAAATTGAAAAAAACTTTAAAAATAAAAATATTTTAGGGATTAGCTCTACTAATGCTCTTGAGCTAGGAATCGATATTGGCTCATTAGATGCTACTATTAGCTCGGGGTTTCCTGGAACTATTTCAAGTTTTAAACAACAAATTGGTCGTTCTGGTAGAGGGACAGATCTCTCAATTTCAACTCTAATACCAATGCAAAATCCTTTAGATTTATTTTATATACATAACCCCTCTAAATTGTTTGGACCCTCTCAAGAAAAAGTATTAATTACATTGAAAAATAAATATCTTCTTAAAAATCATATCTGCTGTGGATCCAAGGAGATTCCTCTACGTATTGATGATTATAAAAAATTTGGAGTGCAAGAGGAAAAATTATTTATTAAGTACTTAGAGGAATTAGTTTCAGAATCCTTATTAATGAAAAGAGGAGACAAATATTATTGGAATAGTGATTTTTTTCCGAATGAAAAGTATGGTTTAAATGATCTTACGAATCGAAGTTATAAGGTCTTACTCAGAACTAATTTCAAAAATGAATTTTTAACTATTGAGGACGAAAGTTTCGTTTTCCGTGATTTACATGAGGGAGCCATTTATTTATATGAAGCAGAAACCTATATTGTAGAAGAACTTGATATAAATGAGAGACTAGTATATTTAAAAAGAGCAGATGTTGATTTTTATACTCAATCTCTAAAACATACAACTATTACCCCTCTTGAAGTAATTTCAGAAAATACACTAGGTCTAACAAACAATATAAAAACTTTTTTTGGAAAAGTGAAAGTAGAGCATGAATACTATTCCTACAAAATTATTGATACTTTAACTCAAGATATACGATCCAGACATCCATTAGAAGATATCCCTCTTATTGAGTTTGAAAGTCAAGCTGTGTGGTGCCTGATTCCCTTCGAATATCAAAAAGAATTGGAATTAGAAGGATTTGACCTCGGAGGGACTATTCATGCCATTGAACATGCGATGATTGCTGTTGCACCAGTGCTAGCTCAAATTTCTCGATGGGATTTAGGAGGGGTTTCAATTGATTTTGATCCCGTTAAACAACAACCAATAATTTATATTTATGACGCCTACAGAGGAGGTATTGGGATAGCAGAAACGTTATATTATAATCTACAAGAATTAATGAAGCTGGCATACAATTTAATTGATTCTTGTAACTGTAAAACCACTAACGGTTGTCCAGTTTGTATAATGAGCCCAAAATGCGGAAACAACAATGATCCGTTAGATCGGAAGGGTGCTCTGTTTCTTTTGAAAGAGTTACTAAATTTGGAACGAAGTTAGAAAAATTATTTTTTAATTATCAACGGAGGGAGATACACTTCTCTTAGCTCTGTACGTACTAATGTCCTAGCACTTTCAGGACAATGGTGGACGCAGACTCCACAGCCAATGCATTTATTCTCATCATCAGTTGCTTTTCCATTAATCAAAGAAATAGCCTCAATTGGGCATTTTTCAACACATATTCCACATCCTACACATTTGTTTTCATCAATTTTCGCAATGTAGGATGTCAAAGTATGAAATGAAATGATACCTCTATAGTAGGTCTGGAAAAGAATACAACAGCATTTGCAGCAATTACAGATACTATTTTCTTTTTCATCAAGACTAAAATCATCATGAAAAGTCTTGTGAACAAGTCCTTCTTCTTCAGCTTCTTTTAATATCTTCTTAGCTTCAACCTTAGACACAGGTTTGCCTAAATTATGCTCTATAAAATAACGACCCATATTTCCAAAATGGAAACATCTAAATCTATCACTTGATGTTTTACAAGGTTCTCCTAATAGACTTCTTTGAAGTTTACAAGGGCATTCGGAAAGAGAAATTATTTCTTGCTCATCTATAATCTTCGATACCTCATGTAATGGCAAAACTTTTTCTAGTGGTACGCTTAATTCCTTTTCAATTGGAATAATTCTGGAATATATAGGTATTCTTTCTTTAAATATTGGTAATAAACCGTCGTAATTAGTTTGAACCATCTCAGTGGTTTCTTTAAACATTTTCTCAAAAATTTGAGCTAGTTTTTTCTTCTGTTCAATTGGACGGTCTCCATTAAGAGAGTATTCAAATATATCTGCAACCGGAGGTAATAGACGATATTCCATCATATTACTATTTTCTAATGGTTTATCCATGATAATTCCGTTATCCATTAATGAATTCAATATATTCATTAATTGGGTATCATTCATATCAGTCCTTTCTTTTAGTTCCTGATATGTTAAGATAGGTTTTCTAAAATTGAGTAAAAATTTAATTTGTTCTTCATTTAAAAGTGCTTTTAAGATTTGAACTAACGTTTCATTGGCTTGGAATAGAGGATTACCACTTGCTCTTACAATTAATTTAGCAGCTTTATACCAGACCTTTTCTGACATCTTTTATACTACATATTTGAAATTAGTAAGTAACTTTCTTTCTTTTTATTAATATATTTTGGGCATAAATTTGACAATAAAGAGATAGAATTCATAATAGTTTGATGTTTTTATATATTTGAAATTAATGTTAAATATTTAAAGACTAAAATTATATTTATACTTAACACCAGATAAAAACCTATAGAATTGGGTTTAATAATCAAAATTTTTGGGTATTTGGGTTGGCATATACTTCCACATTCAAGATTGTTATCTTTGGAGATAGCCAGACTGGCAAAACGACATTAACTCATAGATTTCTAACTAATTTATTCAAGCAAGATATAACAATGACTCTTGGTGTAGATTTTCACTTAAAGGCTCTAGAGATCGATGGTGAAATGATAAAGCTTCAGATATGGGATTTTGCCGGAGAAGAGCGATTTAGATTTCTATTTCCATCTTATATTAGAGGTGCTAATGGTGCTATTTTTATGTTTGATATTACTAATTATGGTTCACTGGCTCATGTCGATGATTGGTTTGAAATCGTTGAGAAGGAAATTGGACATAAATTACCAATTGTTTTTGTTGGTGGGAAAACTGATTTAATTCATTTAAAGGAAGTCTCTACTAAAAAAGCGATGGAATTAGCGATAACAAAAGGTGCTGATGGATTTATTGAATGTAGCTCAAAAACTGGAGAAAATGTTCCTAAAATTTTTGATCTTCTGGCACAACTTATCCTTAAAAATAGGAAATAGAATTAAATCTAGAATTTTTATTTCTTCAATTTAAAGAACCAAGTTTTTTGGTTGAGTTACTCCTTTAATTTATACCTAGTTTTATTTTTTAAAATATTAGTTTATCTTCAAAAACTCAACTTTTATTTATTTTATTTAGGATTTGTTTTTCTTTTTTAAATTTTGATTTTCTAAATTTTATGGTTTATTAAAAAAATTTTTTTAAAACATACTATTCCAATAATAATTATGACATCGCAAAAAAATCCCAAATGGGATGATCTAGTTTCTCCCACAATGAACCCAGATGAATATTTAGAAACTTTTGGAAATAAAGTTAAAAAAGTTTATGAAAAATATCAACCAAAATCAGATATACTTGATAAGATTAAAGAAATTCTCAAAAATAAGAAAGAAAAAGTGAGAGTTGTAGCTTTAGGTGCCGATTGGTGCCCTGATTGTTCAAAAAATGTGCCTAGTATGATAAAAATAGGAAAAGAAATTAAAACAGAGGATTTTGAATTACGAGTATTATATGGGATTATGGTGAATGCTCTGCATAAACCTGAAGAAAGTATTTGGCATAAAAAACGTTCTCCACCTGAAGCAACTGATCCAAAATTTGATTTAAGAGCAATACCAACATTTTATTTCTTTAACAAATCTGGTGAATATTTAGGTATAATTGTGGAAAATCCAGAATATAAATCGACTTTAGAAGAGGATATCTTGAAAATATTAAAAAGAAATTTATAATTAAAAGTAATCTTTTTTAACAGCTTTATTTTTTGTTATTTTTTGAACTTCATCAAAATTTAAATTATCAATAAGCCATATTAATTTTATGTCGAAATTAAAAGTAAAAAAAGTAATTATTTTCAAACACGGTGTATCTTATTACATTCTTGAGGGTATTCAAAAAGGCAATGGTAATTTTGAACTTGAATTTAAAATTGACGAAATGAATGACATATTAAAATCACTTTTTGTCTTAGATACAAGTGACAAAGGTTATATCTCATCAATATCATACGACGCTGCTTTAGAGACTAGTCAATTACTAAAATCTATAATGTTGAACATTCCAGATCAAGATTCTTTTTCTTCTCTTGTGACCCAGATTAAAGGGGCTGGAGTAAATATAATAATTGGAGGCGCTAAAAAAGTTACTGGTAAGATCATGGGGATTGAATTCTTTGAAAGACTAAATAAAGGAGAAAAAATCATAGAAAAAGATTTGATCTTATTACAAGAAGATGGAACGATAGCCCAATTTAATTTCTCAGAAATTAAATCTCTTGCAATATTAAATGAAGAAATTCAAAAAGATTTGAAATTTTTCTTAGAGACAGTAATCGCTGGAAAAAAAAAAGATGCTAAGAAAATTATAATAAACTGTGAATCTGGTGGAGATGATACTAGTGAAAGAAATATTTATGTATCCTATATTCGTGAGAGCCCAATCTGGAAAACTTCATACCGATTAATCATGAGTAAACAACAAGCTTTAGAGCAGAAATGTTTATTATCTGGTTGGAGTTTGATTGAAAACACCACAAATCAGGATTGGGAAGATATAGAGCTTTCTTTAGTTGCGGGTATGCCCGTCTCTTTTGTTTATGAATTCTACCGACCCATATTTATCCAAAGACCCATTATTCAACCACCAAAAATTTTAAGTGCGAGACCCACTGAGATAGAAGAAGGATTAGAAATGGAAAAATTTAAGGATTATGCAATGGCAGAAATGGAGGCAGAACCTATGGCAATGAAAAAAGCTAAAGCTTTTAGATCTGCAGCACGACCACCTCCCGCACCAGCGGGAGGAGTGGGTCATCTGCAAAGTATTATGGGTGATGCGGAGATGTATGATAAAGTAAAATCCCAAGTTAAAACTCAAACAAAAGATTTAGGAGAACTATTTGAATATAATATTTCAAATCCTGTAACGATTAAGCGGAAACAATCTGCTCTAGTGCCAATTCTCACAGAATCAATAAAAGCAAAGAAGATTCTACTCTATAATAAAAACGAACAAGATAAAAATCCTAATGCGTGTTTAGAAATCACCAATAATACCAATTTAACACTTGAAAGAGGCCCAGTAACAATCATTTATGATGATAATCTAGCTGGGGAAGCTATTATTCCTTTCTTAAATAAAGAAGATACGAGATTGTTAAACTATGCTATAGAGCAAGCTGTAATTATCAACCATGAACAAAAATCTGAGAATTTATCTGTACATAGGGTTACATTTGGAAGTGGATATTCTTATGAATACTACTATACTAATATGACAACTACTTATAAAATTAAAAATAAAACAGATGAAGAAAAGGAATTATATCTTGATCATCCTAAAACTCATGATTACAAGTTTATAGAAAAACCTGTTGAACCCGAAGAGACTGCAAATTATTGGCGATTCAAATTAACAGTAAAACCTAAAGATGCTATAGTCTTTAAATTAAAAGAACAAAGAGAAAATTACTCAAGTAATTATATTTGGAACTATAGCAAAGAAGATCTATTAAAAAGAGTTGGTTTCTATGTAAAAAAGAAATTTATTGACCCAGAATTAGAAACAAAGTTAAAAGAAATTGCTCGATTAATTCAAACTTTAAATGATTTAAGATCTAAAGAAGATAAACTTAATGAAGAGAGAGATTTAATGACTGATGAGCAAGTAAGACTTAGAGAAAATATCTCTGTTTTAGGAGAAGATAGTCAATCTGTGTCATTAAAAGAACGTTACATAAAGAAATTGAACAATCAGGAGAGCAGATTTGAAGAAATTAATAAAGAACTTAAAAATTTAGAAAAAGAAATCAAAAAGTTAAATTCTGATATTGAAAATAAAATGAATTTGCTCTCACCACCCTAAGATTAAAAATCTTCTAATTTTTTTTTGTTATTAATTTAAATCTTAATTTAATTTATCCTCATTAAGGATGTTTAGTACAATAAATTTTACTGGTTTTAGAAGTTTAATATACCGCAGTGGATGGCTTTATAATGCTGTGACTCGCAGATTATATGACCAAGATACGAAATTTTATACTATTGCATCAATTATAGGTAAAGGACCAAAAAGAATTTTGGATTTACCATGTGGTACTGGATACTTAATGCGATTTTTGCATCCAGCAATTGAATATGAGGGTGTGGATCTTAATCGTCGATTCCTAAAGAGAATTAAAACAAAAGAGTTGAAAAAAAGAAATATAAAATTGAAAAAAATCATTATTCATCGAAAAAATATCTTCGAATTTCAAGAATATAACGGAGAGAAAAAGGATGTTGTTGTACTTTGCGATATCTTACATCATGTTTACCCTAAACATATCGAATTGATAAATATGGCCAAAAAAATTGCCCATAAAATTATTGTATGTGAACCATATGTCATTAAACCTAAAGAAATCTCCGCACGTGATAAATTATTTAAAATAGTGATATTTTTTGGTAAATATCTGCCAAAACCTTTATTCAAAATTGTGGATTTCTTATTTTTAGATAATGATGGCATTAATACTTATCATAAAAGATCACAATGGAATCTTAATAAAAAAAGCCTTAAAGAATTTTATACAAATATGGGATTTAATAATGTAAGAAAAATTTTGGATGAATTTATTGCCATTTGGGAATCACAAAATCAAATAGAGGATTATTTCTTAGTATGTTAAACATTACATTATCACTATGGGATACTGGAGGTCAAGAACGATTTAATTTTTTTAAAACTGATTTCTTCAAAGGTGTTGCTGCTGTTGGTTTAGTTTTTGATTTAAGCCGTCCTGATACTTTTGATAAGATAGATGAATATTTCGATGAGATAAGAACGCGTTCAGGGAATATTCCGATATTTCTAATCGGAAATAAGTATGATCTTATAGAAGATATTGGAGAAACAATCCCAAGAGAAAAAATAATCCAAAAAGTAAATCAATACTATTTATTTGAATATATAGAAACGTCTGCATTAGAAAATAAAAACGTTTATAATTTATTTTATCGATTAACGATTACAACTTTATTAGATTTCAAAGCAAGATTAGGAGAAATAGAAGATACTAATCATTTTAGATTTAAAATTTTACTGACTGGTGCTGCAGCTGTTGGGAAATCATCCTTAATTAGAACTTTCACCAATAAAGGCTTTATAGAAGACTATAAATTAACAATTGGTCTGGATTTTATGACTCAGAAGTTAGATATTCCTGAAAAAGATGTTCCAAAAGAGAGTCTTGAACTAATTAAGAAATCGGTTAAATCATACAAAAAAGTCATAAGAAAATTTCACAAAAAAGAAGAAATACCTGAGATTTCAGAGTAATTAGAAGAGATTCAAAAGTAATCAAAAATTCTAACTCTAAATTATACAAAATGAGTCTGACTTGCTATCATGTCCGCAGTATGTACTAGAGTTGCCAGTTCATTCATTTCTATTGGATAATATTTACTCCATTGGCCATGATGGAAAATTATTGCTTGATACATTTCATCATCAAAAAATAAAATATGGCTTTCATTCTTAAGAACTGCTAATGCCTCTTCTACATGATAATCCCTTCCTTCATAATTAAACTTTCTTATAATATCTTCATGTACTATATCTAGTTCTTCACGCGCAACTGCAATTTTAGATGTTACATTCTTTCTCTTAAAAGAATAATATGAGATTTTTCCAAAATCATGATATATTGCAGTTAAAATTGCTTTTTTAATATCCACATTGAAATCTTCAGATTTACCCATGATATAGGTATAATTTGTCACCAATAAAATATGATCAAATAAACCTCCTTCATAACCACCATGAAATCCTCTCAATGCAGCAGGTAATCTCTTTGCTTCCATTAAAATTTCTTTTAAACAAATTCGCGTATCATCTTCAAGTCCAGAAATATCAAAAAAAAAATCAAATCCTTCATAATCAAAATCTAATTGATTTTTAAGATCTTTATTTACAAAATGGTTCATATCTTCTAAATCAATTTCATTTCCTTCAGTTTGCTGGTTTATTTTTAAATTAAATTCAGTCAAAATCTTATTTGCAAATTTACAATCCTGATTATTTAAAATAAGAAAAAATTTTGTAATATGCTTACAAAATCTATTATTAGGTTTTTTTCTAGCTAAAAAGTCAGGACAATTATGATTAATAACATCATAAAAATAATTTTTTGATAGATCTATTGTTAATTTATAAGGAACTATTGTATTTCCTTGAATTTCAGCTTCAATTAACCCAATCTCTTTATTAGTTTTAAAAATTCTTATACAACTATTTGAAACTGAATCTGCTCGATTTAAGGTATTTTTATCTGTGAATTTTTTGATTAATTCTTCAAAATCCTTTTCTTCTGGCATTATTTTAATATAATGTATAAAAATTATTTAAAACAGTAGTCCCTAATTAATTTAAGTTTTTAAACCAAAGAAAATTAAATAATCATATCATTATTATCATAAAAAATTAAGGTGTGAAATTTGAGTATTGATGAATTACAAGAAGAAGTTGATAAATTATTAGAAGAAATGGATGAACTTCAAGAAATATGTGACACTCTACCTGAATGTAATGCTGAGGATGCGTGCGCTACATGCAAAACAAACGAGAAAATTGAGGCATTAGAAGAGAAAATCGAGAAACTTGAAGATAAAATTGAATCACTAATGGGAGAAGACGAGGAAGAATAAGATTCTCTCATTTCAAATTTAAAACTTCTATAATATTGTTTTATTCTATTATTTTATTCTATTTTTATATTATTTATGCTATAAATTCTTAAATTGATATCTTAAGTTTCTTGACATAATGAATTGTTGTATTTGTCTAGAACCTCCAATGATTTCCTGGATCCTTGAAATGTTTAGATAGTCATGCATTAAAGTATTATCACACAAACCTGCACCACCCATTAAGTTTGCGGCTTCATAGCATACATTTTTCGAAAGTAAAGCACAATTATATTTATATTGACTCCCTAAGGCAACCAAGGAACGTGAGATATTCTCAGGTAAATTTCCTCCGTGTTTTTCTATTTTAGCATCGTAAATCTCACAGAACTTTAATATTCCATGAGTAAGAGCTGTGGTTTTGGCTAAAAGGTCTGTCAATGTAAAACCTACTCCTTGAAATAATAAAATTTCTTTATCGAATTGCTTCCTCATATTAGCATAAATAATTGCATGAGCTAATGCGCCCCAGCATTCGCTTACACCTCTCACTGCAATCGAAATTCTTTCCGGAACTAAACCTTCAAACAGATGCTCTCGTCCTTTTCCAATTCCCCCCAATATGTATTCTTTCGGAACTCTCAAATTTTCTAATTTTTCCTTACCAAGGTATAATTTGGGTACCCAGGGTATTCCCAAACGTTCACAATTCCAGCCGTCCCATGAGGTGTTGATAAGAAATTGTGCCATTAAGTTACCGTTATTTTTCTCAGCTGTGGCATACGCAACTGCCCACTTTGATTTAGGAGCATTGGTATTATATATTTTGGTACCATTCAAAATAAAACTACCATCTTCCTGTTCTTTGCATGTTGTTAGCATATGAACTGCATCAGAACCTCTCTCAGGCTCAGTGATCAATAAACACCCTGGTGTTTTTCCAGTTACAAGTTCCTTTAACGCATTCAATCTAATAGGTATATCTTCATGATGCTCATATATTGGATTAATGCAAATAACAGTTGCTCCACTTCCCATTGTAAATTGTGGATCAAACAAATCAAGTGCAAGTATCCTCATAAAATCCATAGCCATTCCAAATTCCTTGTAGTTCAAATCAATACATTCAAACGCATGCTGACGAGTAATATAACCTTGTTCTCCAAAAATAGGGTACCAATCGTATATTTCTTCATCTGGTCCATGTGTGATATTATTCTCCCTTTCAAATTTTAGACAAAAGTTTTGAACCTCTTTTAGAAAGGTGAACTGTTTTTGACTAAGAATAAGAGATAAATTATCATTAAGGAAATTATACCTATTAACGAGATTTAATTTTTCTAATATCTCATCATTTATAACTTGAGTTTCAAATCGTTTGTTCATTTTCATAAACTTCAATTATTTTTTATAAATTTTTATAGTATTCTATTTTGATAATAGCTTTTTCCATTTATTGAAAATAATTGTAAATCAAAAAATTTGAACAAACTTTATTATGGAATACTGAGTTATATTTAAAGTGTATATTTATCTTAGAAATTTAATTTGACTAAATTGATAATAAAAAAAGGTGGAAGGTAAAAGCTAATGTCCGAAAAAAAAAGATTTGAAATACAGGCTATAAATGATGAAATTCTGGAAAAATTCAATCTTAAAAATCGATATGCGTTTCTGAATAACAATCTAACTGCAATTTTAACACAAAAAGAATTTAACTTTTTACGTGAAGTTCAGCGTTTTTGTTTACGTTATGAGAAGAAACATAATATTATTCATGGTCCTGATGAGGATATTTATGATTGGATACCAGATTTTGGCGAAAAAGGATATATTACTCGTCAACACTCATTTGATGTAGTTGATGTGGTTTATGAAGATTGGGGTTTAGCAGTAGATTTTATGAGACAATTAGCAGTTGATATGTTTGATACACAATTCGGAATGGGCGGCGGAGCAACTGTTCTAGCAATTAATCCCGTTTATGAACATCATGATAATGTTCCTGAACGATTAGAAGCATTGAAAGATTTAGTTACTGGAAAATCTCCTGGTGCTATCCTTATAACCGAACCAGAAAGAGGGTCTGATGCAGTTCATATGCTAACAACATGCAAAGAACAGGAAGATGGTAGTTTTATTTTGAATGGTACTAAAATCTATAACACAAATGCACCCAAATCTAAATGGGTGGTTGCCTATGCTACCGCAGAAGAAAATAACGGAAATCTCATGGCCCAATTTTTAATTGATACTGACTGGGATGGAATTGAAATTGAACGAGTAAATATACCATGGGTTCCTAAATTGTTCCTTGGAAAAGAATATTTCAAAAATCTTAGAGTTCCAAAAGAATACATTTTAGGTCCTGTTGGTAAAGGAAGAGAGCACCTGTTTGAAGGTTTAGTTCCGGAAAGAATTGCAATTGCTATGATGAGTATTTCAGAGTGTTGGGGTGCTTTAACACATGCAGTGATCTATTCCAATAATAGAAAGCAATTTGATCAGGAGATCTTAAAATTCCAGGGCGTTGGATTTTTACTCGCAGATCTCTGGGCAAAAACAACTAATTTGACAATAGGATTATTAAAGTTCTGTGAAAGCTTCGATGAGAAATATATTAAGTTTGAAGGGAATATTCCAAAAAATATTTCTCAAGCAATGGTAGCAAGCGCATCTCAATTCAAATACCAATCGACTGCGTTGTCAAAGGAGGTTTGTTATGAAGCTGCAAATGTGATGGGCGGCGCTGGTTTATGTGATAATACTATGATGCATGATTACCTAAATATTTCACGCATACAAGAGATCGTAGGTGGATCGAGACAGATTCAACAATATATAATGTCTCTTTCATTGAGAACATTATATAAGATGTCCGTTTCTTAGTAGATCTAATTTTCTTTTTATTTTTTTCTATTTCAATATTTAAGCAAAAATATTTATATGTCCATAGAGGATGATTGGATTTTACATATTTTTGAGGTTTAATAATATATGAAGGATTTAAAAAATTATTTATAGACAGTCCCTTATGTCGGAGCGACAATATGTCTTATTGCTTTTTTAACACCAACAGCTTTTTTTAAAAATACTTTTTGGAATCACACAATATAATTGGATATGTGGATATTTCTATGAGAGGCAGAGTGTTATCATCATAAATAGTTTTTATTCCTACTCTCTCCAACTCATATCATCATTAATCGCATCAGTATTAATTATTATTTGTATTCTAATAATTATTGTATCAAACCATAAAAATAGAAATAAATTAAAACAAGGAATAATTAGTCCAGCTCCTTCACTTATCCCTGCTATTTTTATAATTATTACTACTGCAACGTTGATGATAATGATGGAAATTGCTGAAATGTAGTTATAAGACCTAAGTATGAAGGGATGCTATTTACCTAACTTTGGACTTATTGGAATGTTTCTTGGTGCTGGATCAATTATAAGTGGATTTTCCTTATTAAAAAAATCATTTTCTAAAAGATAGTTTAAATATCTAGATATTTTCTATCTAAACACATAATTAAAAAGAAAATGAAGAAATTAGATTTTAAAGCATTTTAAAAAGTTGTCTTAGAGCCATGCTCATTATATATTGCTGTATCTGTCTTGAGCCCCCTACAATCTCCTGAATTCTAGAGATGTTTACATAATCTTGCATTAATGTATTGTCTGATAATCCCGCTCCTCCCATTAAATTGGCAGCTTCATAGCATATCTGTTTAGAAAGGCTTGTACAATGATACTTAAATTGACTTGCAGATGCAACCATTGCTCTAGAAATATTGGTTGGGATGTGTCCTTCGAATTTTTCCATCTTTTTATCATATTCCTCACAGAATTTCAGTAATCCGAGCGTAAGGTTTGTTGTTTTAGCCCAGATATCAGTAAGTAAAAATCCAACGCCCTGGAATTTTAAGATCTCCTGATCAAATTGCTTTCTCATGTTCGCATAAATTGCAGCGTGAGATACCGCACCCCAACATTGGGAAATAGCACCATATGCGATTCCAATTCTCTCCGGAACTAAACCTTCAAACAGGTGCTCTCTTCCTTTACCAACAGGACCTAAAATGTATTCTTTTGGAACTCTTAGATTATCAAACCATTCATGACCTAAATATAGTTTTGGAACATATGGTATATTAACACGATTACACTTCCATCCTTCCCATTCAGTATTAACTAAAAATTGGGCCATCAGGTTACCGTTATTTTGTTCTGCAGTAGCATAAACAACAGCCCACTTTGATTTAGGTGCATTTGTATTGTAAATTTTTTCACCATTTAAGAGATAACTCCCATCTTCTTGCTCACCACATGTTGTTAACATGTGAACCGCATCAGATCCTCTTTCCGGTTCTGTTATACAAATACAACCTGCTTCTTTACCCGTTACCATATCCTTTAACGATTCTAATCTCATTTTTACATTATCATGGTGTTCATAAACGGGATTAATAGCTAAAACTGTAGCACCGATACCCATACCAAATTGAGTATCAAAACTGTCTATTGCGAGAGTTCTAAGAAAATCTGCTACAGCGCCATAATATTCATAGTTAACATCAACCATCTCAAAATTATGCGCCCTTGTAACATATCCTTCTGCCCCAAATGTGGGAATCCAATCATAAACATCCTCATCAGGACCATGGGTAATCCCATTTTTCTTTTCGAACCTCATACAAAATTTTTGAACCGTTTTAAGGAAATTAAATTGCTCAGGTGACAAAATTGCCATTAAATTATTGTTAATGAAATTATATCGATTTTTAAGACTCATTTTATCGAGAATCTCATCGTTAATAGCTTGATCCATAAACTTTGGCATAAATTTTACCCCACTTTTTAATCCTATAAATATTTAGAATAATTAATTATACTAGGGAAAAAGTGCATTGACTTTTTAATTTTTGTAAATCAATAATACGATATTCCAAATATCATAATTTGTTTTCAAAAATGTTTTTGTGAAATCGTAAATAATGATCAATTTCCATTAAAGAACCATTAATTTATTCAACAAATTAGTTTCTGTATTCTATTCGAAAACCGTTTTGAGATGATTAATCCCGTCTCGAAGGGGCAATTATTTTTAAAATGAATCACCGAAATAAAATGTTGATCAATTCCAGTTAGAGAAAGTACACCAAAATTTTCTAAAGAGATAAGTTCATTTACTCTATAATTTCCTGAAATGAATCGCCCTTCTAATAATCTAATTATTTCAGAAAGAATATTTGGTTCTAAGGAGGAAACAATTACTCTTCCAGTTTGGGTTAAAAGAGCGGAAGATACAACAAAAGAGGAAAAAGTATGTAATTCATTAAAAACATTTAATAATTCTTTTTTAATTTCATCTGAAACTAGTTGGCCATGATTCTCCATAATTGCATTTATATTGTTCTCAAACTCAAAAAACTTCGAAATTTCCCCATCAAAATTGTTAGCGAGTAGAGTGAGATCATACTTATTAATAAATTGTTTCTTTACTTCTCTTAGTTGATTTCTGAGCTCGACGAGGTTATCAGTTCGGTCACTAAAAAGAGCAAATAATAATTCGTCATTTCCTATTTTTTCTATCTCAAATATGAACCTAAAGAGACCAACTTCAATGGCAGACAATTCTTCAGTTTTTAATGTTTGTTTTACAAAAGAGAATATAGCACTTAAGAAGCTACTAGTTAGCTTTACATTAAAAATATCCTCATAAGTCTTATAGAAGATTAATTCTCCAGTGTTTCCTTTCATTATGAAGATATTTTTTATCATTTTAACTCAGAGATAATTAATTAGTGAAAAATATATTCTTTAATTTCTTTAATATTAGTCCATCTATAAAAATCCTTTTATTAATAGATTTCTTTAGGTACACGCAACAAACTTGCAACATACTCTTCCTAAATTTCTTTAAAAGCTTATTCTAAAAAGAGAAGTAAAAGGTATTACATCTCTAAAGATTTTACTTAGAGAATAGAGAGTTTAATTTAAAACCCGTCAAATTTTGCCCATTCATCTTCTTCTTCCTCTTCTTCATCATCAACATATTCTTCAGTCACATCACTTTTAATACCTTCTGAAATTTCTTCTTCGAATTCTTCAAGTTCATCTTCAAATGTTATTGCTTTTTCCATGTCTGTTGTAGTATCACCAGATACCTTTATTTCTGGAATTGGTTCTTCTATATGTTTCTTCTTTTCAACCAATTTAAGGTAATCACCATGAATCTTAATAGTTATTGGAGTTTCTTCTTGTAAAAGCCTTACAACAACCTCTTCACTTGCACTAGAGTCATGTGGCATACGCATAACAATTGCCCTCGAACCTTCAAATACTCCACTTATTATTTCAACAGTATCACCTTCTTCTAAATATTCTGTAACACTTCTCGGTAGTAGTACATGTTTAAGTTCTGTAAGTTTAATATTTTGCACTATTCTTCCTTTAATATGAGGTATTCCTTGAACAGCTATTTGAACATCCCGCTTCTGAGGAGCTTCAAAGAATATATAACCTGGTAATAAGGGAGAAACAAGCATTGCTCGAATATCTGGAATTACATCTAAGATCTTAAATCGATAAAAAATCTGCTTTAAAATATTGCTTTCTTGATTTATTGTTGTTCTCACTGCAAAAAGAGTAGTTAAATCTTCTTTTTCATCTATTTCCTCTCTGCTTATTAGTGCTTCCAAATCTAAATTTTCATCATTAGCTCTCTTTACATCTTCTTCTTGATCTGCCATTTCTTCTCACGATTCCTATTTGAATTTGGGTATTTTTAAATTTTTTTGGAAAATAAGTATATCCTAGTAAAAGATTACAAAATTAAAAATTTTTGCTTTTATTAAGATTTAATGGTGATTTCAATTTTAGATTTTTTTTCGAAAATGTTTGTGGAACTTGAAAAATTTAAACAGCTAGAGAGGGATATTATTAATATTTAAAATTTCTGGAATTTTTCTGTTTCTTTCGAGCCAAGAAATCTCATGTTTCATATATCTCCAACTAATCTCGCATTTACCCATCTTTTCATCAGTTTACGTCTCCCATTCCCACGGATTCACTATTACGAGATCAGCAATTCTTATCCAAACCCTCTTTTTGATCTTTCCCCGTATTCTACCCATCCTATGTTTACCATCTTCACAAAAAACTTCCATTCGCTCATTACCAAAAATGCCTACCACACGACCATACATTTCTCCTAATCTTTTATTAGGAAATTTTACCCGAGTAACAACCGGTGGTTCTTGAGGGCCTCTCCTTTCTCCCTTACCTTTTTTTTTTGCCATAATTGATTACTCTTTGACTTCAGCTAAAACCTGAAGTCAAAGAATTGACAAGCCAATTTGGTGAGTGGGTTAATTTATTCAACAGGATAGAGAAAAAATATCGTAGTGTTATTTTCCACCAAAAAAAATTACTAAAAGAACCGAAAAATATAGACAGTAGAAAAAGACTTTATAAGATATTAAAGGAATTAAAAATGAAATAGACCTTTATGATTCTAATTTATCCTCTGGCATATAGCTTGATTTAATAAATACAACTTTAATTGGTTTATCAGAATCATTTCTGATATTGTGCATTTCTTTTGGTTCACATAAAAATACACTTCCTTGAGGTGCTTTATGGGCTTTATCATCAATTATCATTATGCCATCCCCTTCTGTGAAATAAAATGTTTCATCAAGAATATTATGTCCATGAGCTTTTTCAGCCATTAATTCACCAGGTTTAAGTAAAATAATTCCCCAATCTATCGAAGGGCCCCTCATAAGATATTTCACACCAGATTCTCCACCTCGATATTCAAAATCTGTTTCATGAACTTTTTTAATTGTAAACCACCAATGGTGTAATTATGTTATAAAACAAATTATCTAGCGTAAATTATAAATCTTACCTATTATAAAGAGATTCATAGTTTATTATAATTACTCTCCCGACTTTAGAAAAATATAAAAGGTAAATTTTATGATTCCTCCTTTCAGTCTTGCAAGTATCCCATATATCATTTTTGGTGCTGGTAAGTTAATTGAACTTTATAATATTATTCCGAAATTCGGAAATAAAGTTTTGTTTGTTATTGGAGGTAGTTCATTACAACAGTCAGGTAAATGGAATGAAATTACTTCTAACCTTGAAAATAAATCAATCCAATTTTCTTTAGTCACTATTGCAAGAGAACCATCTCCAACTGTTATTGATGAAATTGTAGCAAAATTTAGAAATAAAAATCTCAACTTAATTATCGGTATTGGTGGGGGGAGTGTTACTGATGCAGGAAAAGCAATTTCTGCTATGCTAACAAAAGAGGATTCAATCAAAAATTATCTTGAAGGGATTGGTAAAAAAATTCATGATGGTAAGAAGATACCATATATTGCAATCCCTACAACATCTGGAACTGGGAGTGAAGCGACTAAAAACGCAGTTATTAGTGAAATTGGCTCTGATGGTTTTAAAAAATCACTTCGTCATGATAATTTAATACCTAATATGGCGATTATTGACCCTGAACTTATGATTTCTTGTCCACCATCGGTTTCAGCGGCTTGTGGAATGGACGCTTTCACACAACTACTTGAAGCATATGTTTCTTCAAAAGCAAATCCCATTACAGATGCTCTAGCTCATAGTGGGATGAAGTTCATGAGTCAAAATATCCTATTAGCATGCTCTACTGGTGCGTTAGATGTAAATGTTCGAGGGGCAATGGCGTATGGTTCATTATTGTCTGGAATTACTCTTGCTAATGCAGGTTTAGGAATTGTTCATGGAATGGCATCACCAATTGGTGCTTTCTTCAAAATACCTCATGGAGTAGTATGTGGCACTCTTCTCGCTGAAGCAACTAAAGTGAATATTGAAATGTTGCAAAAACAAGGACTAGAAGGAAAACATGGGTTAAAAAAATATGCTCAAATAGGAGCATTATTAACAGATGAACCTTCTATAGAAGAAAATGAGATCCTTGTTTATTGTTTTGCTTTAACAGAAATACTTAAAAATTGGACTCAAAAATTCAAAATCGATCGATTAGGAAAATATGGTATAGAAGAAAAAGATCTCGATAAAATTGTAGAAAGTAGTGGATTAAAAAACAATCCAGTTAAGCTAAATAAAGAGAGAATTAAAAATATAGTGCTTAAGAGATTATAAGAATGAAATCATTAAAATTAAAAGATGCTATATCTTTGTTACAAGCTTTTTTGCTAGCAGCTCAAAAGCTAATTGAACATTTTCACCTGTTTTTGAAGATATTTTTAAATAATCAAAAAAATCATGATCCTCTTTAATTTGTAATGCAATACTATCATCGATAGTAATTTGATCTTTCAAGTCTAATTTTGTTCCTAGGAATATAATAGGGATATTAGGATCCCCTTGTCTACAAATATTAACCCATTGTTCAATTCGGCCTAAACTTGATGGTCTGGTGAGATCAAACAGTATTAAGGCTCCTCTTGCACCTCTTGCATAACTCTTTAATAAGGGTCTAAAATGTTCCTGACCTCCAAAATCCCATACTTGAAGTAATATTTTTTTATCTTCTATCTTAAGTTCTTTTAGGAAAAATTCCACTCCGATTGTCATTCGAGTATCCGCGAGAAATCTGCCTTCTATATATCTATAAAGGAGCGTAGTTTTACCAACACCACCCTCTCCAGCTGTAACAACCTTCAAAAGTATAGATTGTGGCATTTTTCTCCCTCAAATTCATAAACGAGTAAAATATTGATGATAAATTGTTCTTGGAATTAGTAGAATATAAAATTTTTATATTGAAACTTTAAAATGTATTAAGTGTTTTATATTTTTTTAAGCTCCGTCAATGGATAAATATTTCTTCTGCCTTAAAAAGATTGTATTAATCTTAATTAATTTAGCTTTTTTACGCAAATCTGAATCGTTTGTTGCTAAATATACGTTTTGATTTTCTAATTTTAAGTTCTTTAACTTTTTCAGTAGAAAATCATCAGTTGTTTCATTCTCTTTTTTGATATCCTCCAAGATATCAATATTATACTTTAGTTTATTTTTTTCAAGATATAATAAACCAGATTCAAGGAATCTGTTAAAGTTAGTAGCTCTCCTTTCTCTCTTTCTTTTCGATTCTAATTCATTAAAAATTTGTTGATAAATAATAAATCTAATTTCTCCTTCTATTTTAAACCTAATTTCATCGAAATAATCAATTTTAAATTGAAAAGGAAGTAAAATGAAATTAGAATCGATTATTATTAAATTCTTTTTCGATTTCAATACGATTGGCGCTCTAAAATTTTTCTTGTTAAAATATTGAAAGCTTCTTGAACATTTTCGCCCGTTTTTGAAGATATTTTGAGATAGTCAATTAAATTAAATTCATTTAGAAATGTCTTTGCATAATCATCGTCGACCATTATCTCACTCTCTAAATCTAATTTCGTACCTACAAAGAGAACTGGAAGATTTGGATCACCTTTACGCACAATATTAAGCCACTGTTGCAAATTTTCTAAAGTAGTTATTCGAGTAAGATCAAACATCAACAGCGCCCCTTTAGCTCCTAAAACATAACTTTCAAGTAAAAATCGAAACCTTTCTTGGCCTCCAAAGTCCCAGAGTTGCAGTGTGCAATGCTTGGAATCGATGTTAGTCTCTTTTAAAAAGAATTCGACACCGATCGTCATTTTGGTTTCGGCTGAGAATTTTCCTTCAACGTAACGGTGTAGGAGTGTCGTTTTCCCTACTCCTCCTTCCCCTGCAGTCAATATTTTTAGAATGAACTTTTGTGGCATT
This sequence comes from Promethearchaeota archaeon, assembly GCA_016839635.1. The sequence continues at coordinate 29,899 of JAEOTV010000266.1, forward strand.
GTAATTATTCTCTTCTTAATTTTTGGCTGATTTCTCTTAAATGTTTCTCTTCCGGAGCTTTTTATTAAGATAATTATATTTTTATGTTATAATAATAATTAAAAAACGTATTAATATTCTTTTTTGAAAAGATATTTTGAAATTAATTGAATGGAATAATAATTTTTTATTTATGTTTTTTATTGTTCTTTCGAATTTAAATCAATAAAAAAGAATTTAAAAATAAATTTTATTAATTTTAACATAATAATTACTACTAGTCTTTTTTTAGAAATGTTAATAGATATAGATATAAAGTGATTAAATATGAAAATGAAAAAGAAAATCCCCTCTGAAGATGAATTAAATAAATTGAAAGTAAATTCATGGGGTACGTGGAGTAAAGAAGTCAGTGAATTTGATTGGTCGTATGGTGATACCGAAACTTGCTATATTTTGGATGGTGAGGTAGAAGTAACAGATTCAGATACAGGAGAAAAAATTGGATTTAAGAAAGGTGATCTTGTTCAATTTGAAAAAGGCTTAAAATGTGTGTGGAATGTGAAGAGACCGATCAGAAAGTATTATAGCTTTGATCTAGATTTTGGAGAAATTGATTAAATTTTTTTTTCTTTTTTCTTAATATACTTATAATACTAAACAACTTTTTACTAATTCATTAATATAAAAAAACCAAAGTTAGAATTTAAAACAAATAACTGATGTTTATGATTGAAAATGAAAAAATAGATTTTAGAAATTTTAAGGTTGACCAATTAGGTTTTGTTTTCAAAGATGTTGAAAAGCAAGCAAAAATTTTCGAAAATCTCTTTAATATTCCCAAGTTTCAATTTATTCCGCCTTTTCCAAACACAGTAATGTATAGAGGAAAGGAAGTCAGTGTTACAGCGAAATATGGATTTAGTCGTTATTTTAATGATATTCAACTGGAACTGATTCAAAATATTGAAGGGGATAGTATTTATAAAGAATTTATTGATAAAGGGAGAGAGGGGCTTCATCATATTAGTCTTTTTATAGAAAATTTAGAAGAATATCTTGAAAAATTTAAAAAATATGGTTATGAAGTAGTATTTTCTGGGGCAATTAGCACTCAAAAATGGGTTTATTTGGACACGGAAGCAGATTTAGGCATTCTATTGGAATTACAAGAAGCTTTTAGAAGAAAAATGAAGAATAAATAAGTTAAAACTTTTTTTATAATTCAAATCGTTTTTTATCCTTATGTTCTTTTACAGAAATTTCTCTTTCACTAAGTCTATTGAGTTTTACTAAAGTATCTTTAATTGCTTTAATTTCTGCTCTAGTTGTAACTTTAAATTCTTGTAAATTGTCAAGAATTTCTTTCTCACTAAAGCCTTTATTATAGACTTCTTCGAATTTCGCAATTGTTTTCTCATGGTAGAAAATGTATTGTTTATTTAAGAAAGTAATTAACCAGTCTTTTTTTTCTTGTTTTTGAGATAATTCAAACATCTCATCCTGAATTTTTTGTAAAGTTTTCTTAAACTTTCGTGCTACTAACTCATCTTCAATTTTATAGAACTTCTTTAGAAATTTATTAAGTTTTCTTTTAAACAGTAATGTTGGAATAAAGGATAACAAGAACAACACTAATGTGATACCGGACATCCAAATAGCAGCTATTGTATTATAAATGGCTACAATTAGGATAATTGCTACGAGAAAAAGAAACCACTTTCTTCCAATTGTTTTTATTATAACAATATACTTTTTTGGCAAGGTTTCAGAGTAAGAATTATTCCGTATTAATTAAAGATATAATTTATTGCTTAAAAACTTAATTTTCGATGAACTCAAAAAGGGTAACAACATATAACCACATAAAAAAGCGTGACCGGGTATTTTCCTTGTATGCCATGACCGTAAGCAAACTTACAGTTTGTAGTTTCCCATAGATCGCAACTACAGTACTATCTACAACGCGAAACAAGTTTAACTTCCGGGTTCGGATGGTTCCAGCGCAGTAGCGAATTGCTACTAATTTATGTGGTTATAAACTTTATTTTGAACCATTTTATAAGGTCGGTTATTTTATAAGAAAATACTTACTTATAATGGTTACAAGTAAATAGGAATAATTAAAGCTAATAAAAAAACTTTTCTGTAATATATTTATTAGATTTGAAGAAAAATAAGTTTAAAAAGGAATAATGTAAAAGATTTACATTAGATTTATCAAATTTCTCTTTCAATACGATTGGTTTTTTTTAACCCAGAATATGTAATATAACCAGAAATTCCAATAATTCCAATGATAATAATCATAGAAATCAATGAGATATAATTCATTAATGGAACTGGTATTAATAAATTAAATAAAGAATCTTGGAATATAATTGTATTATTAGCATAATCTCTTGTAAAAATGAAATAAGAGTATTTACCCGGCATTAACTTTTCGGTATCAACAGAAAATAGTTCTCTATTTTCATTAATACTATTTGATAATCTGTAGTATGTAAAATCTGTAAAATTATTTTTAGATAAATACACAAATACAGATTCAATCCCTGATTTATTATCATGAAGTTCAATATTGAATGTGGTTATAACTGAAGTCTTAGGATTCTTAGGGTTGAAATCTACTCCCAATAACTGTGGTTTATTATTATCAGGAAGTGTCGTAAAGTTGAAATAAGAGGGGATTAAATTATGTCCTGAGATAGTCACATTATATAACTCATTTGCTTGTGCAGGAACACGAAACTTTGCTAAACCACTCTCATCCGCATATACAGTATGATATTTTCCATCCAAAGTTTTTAAGTGAACTCTAGCATACGGCACAACTCTACCATTAATATCTTTAATCGTGATAGACACTAATTGACCTTCATAGATATCTTCGGTAAATTGATTTAATGCAGCTTTTGGCTTATTAGTATAGATATCAAGTTCAGGATCGCCTAAAAGGCAATAAGTTAAAAGCTGTTTACGTTCGAAATCTAATTCTGTGGAACCAAAATCTTTCGTATAATAATCACTATTCATATATGCTACTTTTGAATCATAAAGGGCTCTTCCTTGTTGGAATTTTTTATTGATATAGAACTCTTTCCAGAATAATTTCGCATTTCCACGATTTAACATCTCGAGATCATAATCATCTTCAAAATACCATGTAACTCTTAATCCACCAATAACCCCTATCGCCCCACCATTATCTTTTTTTATTAATATTTCACCAACACTATTATCGCTATAATCATAGCTCGAAGTTGAACAAGCATCCAAATACACTAGAGAAGGCATATAATCATTTGAGCTAGTACTAGCATCTACTGAACGATATCCCTCTATACTCGGATTTCTATAATAAGCAGTAGGAATGCCATGGCCTGCCATTAATACAGTAGAAAAACCATCATTAAAATAGTTATCTAGATTTATCCGGGTAAGATTTCCTCCTTCTTCAACTAAATGGGTATAATTTACTTCATTTTTAACATAATTTTCGATAATATAAGATGTTAAACGGCTTTCATATTCTCCATCAGGATCAGAACCACTGGGATAATCAGATATTCCTCCCGCTAACAACATACTATTCATCCAATTACCGTTATTTGGTTTAGTCTCATATTTAAACGTCTTATTTACCATAATTTCAAGCTCATAAGCATCATTTGCTGGAAATCTCCCTACATAGACTTCTGGATCCCATGAAATTTCATCTAAACCATAAGCATTATCATAGGGACTCTCTCCCCAGTTTCCATCACCATCACTGTTCCAAGTCCCATTAAGATCTGCATAATAGAAATCTGTTGGTTTATATTGTTCTCCCCCAACTGTTTCGGTTCTCCCATCTCCCCATCTTGATACATCTGGATTATAGACTTTCCTAATCGGAAGTTCATTAACACCATCTCCTGCGTCCCCTGCTAAGAGAACCCATCTTATATTTTCCCTCTTATAATACCATTTAATCATGTTTCGAATTCTTTCTGCATCATCTATCCCCGGATATAACGAAAAGTTACTTAGAATGATAGTTTTTACACCTTTTTCATTTTTCCACTCCATTAGAGGGGTAACCGCATTAATAAAACTTTGATTATCTGGAGTGATAATTAACATCTCGACTTTGGGATCATACCAGGTATCATTTAATGAAGAATAATCAATATCTGGTAAAATAGACATATTAATTTTTAAATCCCCATTAGATATTAATGGATTTTCAGAGGAGTAATATTCTGGTGTATTTATTAAATTATATGATAAAATAATATTGATTAACGGAGAAAAAAATAAAAAAATGATAAACAAGTAGATAAATTTTTTAGGAAAAAGTCTAACCATTAATTATCAAGATACCCATTTATTAACAATATATATATTATAGGATATAAAGATTTAAAAATAAGAATCTAATTGTTATAAAAAAAAGTTTTTTGTCTAATATGCTTCGATTTAATTTTTGTCCGCATTGCAATGAAAAAATTGTGTTTGAAATTGAAATGAAAGATATTAATTCTAGCCAATATCCCGCTCCAGTGTATATATTATGTAAGTACTGCAATAAATTATCAACATTTTATGTGGACAGTTTCTTACGAGTATCTTATAAAGAACTTGATAAAAAACCGGGAGCTATTAAGACGATAAAAACACAATAACAGTTTTTATAGCTATTTTTTTTTAAAAAGCCTATATATTGATTAATTTAATAAAAAATACTACCTTAATTGTTCTTAGGAAACTAAATATATAGCAGTTAAAAACAATAAAATTAAATTAATATGAGTAATAAATTGGAAGATGTAAGTGGAATTGGAAAAGCAACAGCAGAAAGATTAAAAGAAGCCAAAATTGATTCCGTTGAAAAGCTTGCGAATTCTAAACCAGAAGATTTATTAAAGTTAAAAATAAAAGGTGTTGGACCGACAACAGCAGAGAAATATATTGCAAATGCTAAGAAAATGATAAAAGAAACAGAAAGTACAAAAAAACAATCTGATGTAGCAAAAGAAAAACGTGAAGATAAAACTGATTTAAAATCTAAAGTAAAACCTAAATCAAAGCCAGTTTCAAAAGCAGAAGTTAGCAAACTAAAAGAATTGATAAAACAACAAGCAGAATGCAATATAGGGCTTGTAGGGCATGTAGATCATGGAATTTAATGAAGAACTCCTTCATAGTACATAAAGACAACCCTAGTAAAAGCCCTGACTGGAGATTGGACAGATAGGCACTCTGAAGAGCAAGAAAGAGGAATTTCAATAAAATTAGGGTATTCAAATGCGACAATTCTATATTGTCCAAAATGTGATGAATATATAACATATCACCTAGCTGAACAAGCAAGAGAGAAAGGTAAATCACGATTTTTATGTCCTCACTGTAAAGAACAGTTAGAATTTAAGAGAAATATTTCATTTGTCGATGCTCCTGGCCATGAAATCTTAATGGCAACAATGCTAAGTGGAGCTTCATTAATGGATGGAGCATGTTTATTAATTGCTGCTGATGAGAAATGTCCTCAACCACAAACAAGAGAACACTTAGAAGCACTGCATATTGCAGGTATAAAAAACATAATTATCCTACAAAACAAAATTGATGCGATTTCACGAGAACAAGTAACTGAGAATTATCAACAAATAAAAGAATTTATTAAAGGTACTATTGCTGAAAATGCTCCCATTATTCCAATTTCAGCAGTATTTGGAGCAAATATGGGGCTAGTTTTGAAGGCGTTTGAAGAAATTATCCCTTCTCCTGACCTTAGTGAAGGACAGTTCCAATTTCTAATAGCTAGATCTTTTGATATTAATCGTCCAGGTAAAGATATTGAGTCACTCAAGGGAGGAGTTATAGGTGGCTCTGTCTTAAAAGGGAAAATCAATGTTGGTGATCAAATTGAAATTCGACCTGGTTTACGAGTTAAAGATAATTATATTCCTTTAAAATCCACTATTGTAAGTATTAGTCAAGGAAACAACCTATTGGATAATGCTAAACCAGGAGGGCTTATAGGTTTAGGGACAAAATTAGATCCAGCTTTAACTAAAGGTGATCACTTGATAGGTCATTTGGTTGGAAAACCAGAAACTTTACCAGATGTTCTTGATGAAGTAGAATTAAAAGTAACTCTTTTGGATCGAGTAATTGGTGTCGAACAGATGCTCAGGGTGCATTCACTTAAACATAATGAAAAATTATTATTGGTAGTAGGAACTGAAAAGACGGGAGGTACAGTAACAAAAATATTAAAAAATAGTGTAATTTTAAAATTAAATCCCCCTATATGTCCACCAGCAGATTTTATCTACGCAATTTCCAGAATTATAAACAGACGTTATCGATTAATTGGATATGGGGAGACGATAAATAATAATTAAAAAAAGTGTTAAATAATTTCTAATTTTATCCATTATGAGGAATAGGAAATAAATACTTCACGTATCTTCCCCCTTATTAGAGATATTGACGGATCTACACCTTCAAAAACTTTTTCCAAAGCTTGAATTACTTCTGTTTCATTATGGGGGTTGTTTGATCTTGTTAAACTCTGTTTGGTTTCATATAATATCAGGGTATCGGAAACTTTAGCTAGAAAATGGAGTATGATCTCAGCAATTATATTAGTTGATAAATTATCATGATTTTTTATCTCTTTAATTTCATAAAAAATCTCATTCATTATTCTATTGTCATTTAAAAATCCAATAAAATCATCTATATTATCACAAAAGATAACAATCAAAGTGTGTTTCGCATTCTCTTATTATTTAAATAAAATATTACTCCAAAGAATACAATAACTCCATTTATAAGACCAAATACTATTATCCAAAACGGAAAATGAGGATAATTTGTATAAATATAATTAATATCATTTACTGTACTAACACTTGACTCCTTTAAGAAAATTTGATTATAATAGACTCTAATCGTATAATTCCCTCGCGGGACATTAAAAAGTATGATCTCTCCATGTTCATTAGTATTTCCTGGGGGTATCGGCTGAATGCTATCACTAGACATATAAGTCCCATATACAGCTCCATAGTAAAAAACCTCTAATCTAGCACCAACTAAAGGCATTTTAATATTATCTGTGATAACAACTCTTAAAGTCTGATCCGTAATATATTTAATAATGCAAGGACAAGTTTCTCCTGGAACTAAATAAGGAAATTTTATTTCTATTCCTTCTCTTCCCATTACTGAACTATTCAGATAAAAATATAGAAAAACTCTTTCAAATTGCGAAGAACTTCTTAAAACTTGATCAGCAAAAACAGTAGATTCAAATATCGATAAATTTTTGATATAGATATGCCTTGGCCCGTCAATTAATGAGGGTAAATAGATTCTCTGACGAATCTCGCTCATAATGACTCTATCTATCGCCCAAGTCTTTTCAACCGGTTTGACGAATTTAAACGTGAATATGGAGGTAAAATTTAACAAAACGATACTACTATTGGCTAGAAAATGATCGGATAATAAAATATCAACCGATTTATTTATATTTAAATGATCACCAATATTAACAATTATATCGTTTAACATAAGACTGTGGCCATCCAGTTTATTTTTATCTGGTAAATTCATTGTTAAGGCAACATCAATATTATCAACTTCCACATTATTCTCTAGTATAGTTTCACCATATTTTTTTCCAACCAAGTTAAATCCGTATTTAAATTTTATAGTAAAGTTTTGTTCTACATTCTTTATTAGTAAATCCTGTCTTGGATATTGAAATATATTCCAGGATTGAACATTTAAATCATATTCCCATATAAGATGCATTTTAAAATTGAAGACAGGACCCTTTCTAAAATAGCTTTTGTAATTAAATACAATAAATTTATTACTGTCAAAAGTATAATCAGTTTCTTCATTTAATTTAATAGTATCAGTTCCATTATTTACATAAAATTCCTGTAACCTACTTTGTCTTAAACGGGAAAGATAAATTAAATATCCTGTTTGTGGGTTATTGTAATCAACTGCTAAAGTTTCATTCAATTTTACAGTTATTATATTACTGTCTACTATATCTTCATTTAAGTTATCCTGTATTGCGGGGCTTATGGTTTCAATAAATATAAAATCTGTTCGAGAAATACTATATGCTCCTGAGTTATAATCCTCCCAAATTTGTGGATAAGTATTATTATAAATAAAGAAACCCATCTCTAAATCACTGAAATCTATATCATTTACAGTTATATTTCCAAGAGAATGTTTCTCTTCAGAAAGTATAGGTGTAAAATCTTCTTTAATGATATCACTCATTATTGGTAAGGGTTCATGATTTGATAAGCCAGAATTAAATTCTTCATTCCCAAATATAATCGGAATTAAAAATAAAGATATAAACAAAATAATTAGATAACTCTTTATACAATAAATTTTTTTATTCCGATTTTTACAATGCATTTTAAATGTTTTCATAGTAAAGTATTTAGGACAGAAAATTAAAATAAATTAAATAATTTTTCTATAGATTTTATAACTTAACTAGTTTGCTTGATTATCGAATATTAAATCGGAATATTTATAATTCTAGAATTTATTTGGAATTTATTAGGTTTCAAATAAAGATAAGAATATTATAATAATTCATTTTGAAAAATCAGATTATTGGATTTTAATGTTGAATCACTAAATATTTAAAACACAATGATTTAGATGACCAATTCTCCAAATAAAATTAAATTTCTAGAAGACTTAAATCGAGCTGTAGACGAGTTTATTGATCGATCTTTTACGCATGTCGTAATCATTTCACATAATGATGCTGATGGAATAAGCTGCCTTCATATAATCCAGAACTTATTATATAAAATCCATATAAATTACGATTATTTTATCTATAATAGATCAATTTCTTGGGAGAATTATTTACAAGGTATTCTCTCAAGCAGACAAATTGAAAAAAATGCTTTCATATTTACGGATGTAGGCTCTAATTTAAAAGAATTAGTGCCAATTATAAAAAATAGAAAAGAATTTTTTTTTATTCTTGATCACCATGAAGTAGAAGATGATATACAATTCGATGAATTACCTGAAAACTTATTTTTCATAAATCCAACTATTTATGGTTATGATGGTCTTGAACATATCGCGGGAGCTACTTTAACTTACATGTTTGCGAAAAAAGTAAATTCATCAGTAATAAAACAAGGATGGTTAGCAATTATAGGAATTGCTGGAGATTCATTAAAACCCATGGATAAATTACAATCATTTAACAGAGAAGTGTTTGAGGAATTAGTAGATGAAGAACTCATTGAAGATAAAGAAGGTTTGATTTTATTTGGCAGCATGCATGAATCTGTAAAAAATGGATTAAAATATAGTATATTACCTTTTCTTAACAGTTTTGGAGGAGAGACAGATCAGAAAATCAATTCATTTTTAAACCAACTCCAAATTGATCCAAGAAAAAAAGTTGTTGATTTAAGTGAATCTGAAATACAATTAATTCAAAATAAAGCTAGTATTAGTAGCCTTGGACACTACGCTCTATTACCTCATAAATCAGGAATATTGAATTATGCTTTTGAACACGCTCTTTTATTGAATATATTATGTTTTAAAAATATTAGCGCAGCAATATCTATAATTCAATTAAAATCTATTACTCGCTATGCAAAAAATATATATTCTGAGTATATTGAAAATCTATCTCGAAATTTAAGAACAATTACGAATGAAATACCTCAATTTGAAACTAAAAAAGCTCTATTTTTAGAAGTAAAAGGAAAAATACCCCCGAGTAACTGGTCAGATACAGCTAGTTTTAGTGCAGTTAATGAACTATTTGATCCACACAAAGTCTTGTTTTTAGGAGGTCTTGAGAAAAAATCAGACACAATTAAATTAAGTGTTCGATGCTCAAGAAAATATCTAGAAAAAAATAAGACAAATGGCATTAATAAAATTATAACTAATATAAAAAGAGAATTTGGAGGCGTAGGTGGAGGTCATAAATTAGCTGGAGGTATAAGAATGTCAAAACCATCTTATAATCTTTTAAAAAAAAGAATAGATGAATTTATTTAATTTATCACTGAAGTTTACTAAATAAATGAAATTTATAGAAAAACATTCAGACACTAATTATTTTATAAAATTGAATGTGAAAACTAATTGTAAAACCCAAAAAGTCATTATTAATGGCGATTTTTTAACTATTTTGCTCAAATCGAAGCCAATACAGAATAAAGCAAATAAGGAACTGATAAATTTATTTAAGATGAAATTTAAAATTCTATCTAATCAGATTCAAATAATTTCTGGTTCAAAAAGATCTGATAAAATAGTTAGACTTAATTTTTTAGAAAGTATTAAAGAACAAGACATAATAAGAAAACTACTCGCTTGAGTTAACTCCCAATTTTTTTCATCTTTCCACATTTTAAACATGTGATAAAATCTATTGCTTTCAAATTTAGACTATATCCCTCGGTCGTACATATATTGATCAAGCGAAAATGTCCAAGTTCAAGTTCTTTAATTCAATGTTTTCTCATTATTTCCATAGCGATTTTATTGGAAGGAATATCTCTTAAATTTCCATATTCTCTTTCGTTATCAAGTATGATTTGTGCTGGTGCATTATTAACTTGAGCTATTTGAAGTGCCATTGATTAAAAGTTTTTATGCAAGTCAGCTTCCAATCTTTTTCATTTTTCCACATCGTAGACAGATGATGAAGTGATTCACGATTTAAAACGACACATTTTAAATTGTCATTCCTTCATCAGCTCTACGTGTCTGTCTCGTTTCCAAATGTGCCTTATCATATCCACATCGAGGACATTTAAAATCTTTAATTGTACTTCTCAAATTTTCTTCTTTCCATTCCATAACATCCGATAAATTAGTAACTTCATTCCTTATAGAATGCTCTATTTTGGTAGTAAGTTTATATGCTTCAGATTTTTCCTCGATAAATGGTTTAATTGCTCCACACTTGCACTTAAATACTTTTTTTCCATCTGAGTTTGAAGGTAACATCATTCCTCCACATTCATCACAGAATTCCATAAGCTAAAAAACCCAAACTGAAGATTTAAATTTAGTTTCCTTAAAAATAGTAAATTATTCTTCCCAAATATTTTTTTTGAAATTAATATCTTAATCCAAAAAGCAAAGCACAAAATATTACTCCAGAAATCAAATCAGCGGTTGTACCTGGATTTAATTTACCATTGCTTGCTTGAAGTTCATTATCTAACTCGATTGTCAATTTTAAACCTTTTTTAGAGGATATACCCTCATAATCTAAAATTTTAGATGCCCTATTTGAGATATATAAAGCTCGATCATATCCAGATTTTCTCATAACTAATGTATCTGGATTTTTTGATAAGAGTTTTAGGTAAGTATTGACTATAGCTATGTTTATATCCTTAAATTTATCAAAAGTTTTAAAGAAATATGGTAAACCTTCTTCTAAAATTATCTTAAACCCCCTAGCATATTCTAAACTTATCAGATCATACTCCTTTGAAAATTCAAATATTTTTTTTAGATTCATTTTATCCTTTCTTAATTCTCCAAATGATTTGTCATCATTTATATCATATTTCTCAATTGTCCCCAAACCTCCAGGATTACATATTCTAATCGCTTGAAAAAGGTTAACGGTATCTTCAACGGAAGAGTTTTCAATTACTTTTTTCAAGAAATGTTCTAAATCTTTGACGTTAGTTTGATGCTTAATAATACATATTATAGCAGCTATCGATAGTGGTGCTAATATTAATATGTGTCCTAATAAAACATTACCTCCCTTTTGCCACTCCATCATTTTTTCAGCTGCCCTCTTAAAAAATAGCCCTAATTCAACAGTCTTGTAATCGATTTCATTATTAAAAGATTTTTGAAAATTTTGATTACAAAAAATCCTAAAATTTGACTGAATGGCAACAATTCCTGCTAAGAAGTGCTCAAATCTAGTTTTTTCAAAATTTTGCGTACGGTGAACATTTCCTGGCTTAGGCCAACCTGATATTTCTAATAGACTAGCTAAACTCAAGCATCTTAATAAATTATCTAAAGATTTAACAGAAATATTAAAATTAGTTTCTTCTAATGGCACATCTAAATAAATTGTCTAAATTATATAATAATATTGTAGAAGGATAAGATTTAATAGTATGCTAATTCAATATTCTTCTTTTCTTTCACAGTATATCCTTCATTTTCAGTAGTTTTATGTGAAATTGGTCTGAAATCATTATGTAAACCGTTTTTATAAAGAAACTTTTTAATTCTAAGTTTTAATGCCCTTCTCGAGAGCTTAATTGGCATTTCAACATTTATATCATTTCCATTTCGATCAAGGGTTATCTGAGGCAACGCTTCAGATAAGAATCTAATTAAATCAAGAACATGTTGCTCACTTTTATAGCTTAATTCCTTAATGTTGATTGTAATAGATTTTATTTCACTCATAGTGTCATCACTCTGTAAAATAATTAAAAATACTATTAATTTTTTATGATTTTAGTATGATAATTCAATAAATACTGTTTTTTAAAGAAAATTTACCCATATTTAAATAATAGTAAAGTTTGCTATATAATTGGTGATTTAATTTGGTAGACTATATAAATTTGGACTATATACCAAATGATAATGATTTAATTGTAATGTTTTATGTTGAAATTTCACCAGAATGTAAGAATTTACGGCATGCTTCCGAAGAAATCGCAAAAGAAAGTTCTATTGGAACATGGACTGAAATTTCGACATTATCCCCTGAAATAGCACAGAGGCTTAAACCCTCAACATTTTATATTGATCCTGAAAAAAATATAATAAAGATTGCGTATCCAAAGGAACTTTTTGAAGCAAATAATTTACCACAGATTTTAAGTGCTATTGCTGGAAATATTTACGGTATGAAGGTTTTAAAGAATTTAAGATTATTAGATATAAGTTTTCCAAAAGACATTGTTACTGCTTTTAAGGGCCCTAAATTTGGAATTTATGGTATTAGAGAATTAACCCATGTGAAAGATAGACCTCTTCTGGGGACTATCGTAAAACCAAAAGTTGGACTCACTGAAATTGAGCATTCAAAAGTATGTGGAGAAGCGTGGCGTGGCGGATTAGATATTGTTAAAGATGACGAAAATTTAACAAGTATGGTCTTTAACAAATTTGAGAAAAGGATAATAGAAACTTTAAAGATTCGGGATAAAATTGAAAAGGAAACTGGTGAAAAAAAGCTCTATATGCCAAACATAACAGCACCTCTTAGTGTTATGAAAAAAAGAGCTGATTTTGTATTAGAAAATGGTGGAGAATATGTAATGGTGGATATCGTGACAATTGGATTTTCTGCCTTACAGGAAATTCGAGATTATCTTGATGATAAAGATATTGTAATTCATGCCCATAGAGCTATGCATGCTGCTTTTACTAGAAGTAAAAAACATGGTATGACTATGTTAGCATTAGCAAAGTTAATGAGACTTATTGGTATGGATCAGCTTCATACTGGAACTATTATAGGTAAGATGGAAGGTGGAAAAAGTGAGGTTCTAGAAATTAATCGAGTTATTACGGAACATAAAATAACTGGTAATAATACAACGTTGTTGGATCAAGATTGGGGTAATATCAAACCAGTTCTACCTGTTGCTTCAGGCGGTTTAAGTCCATTACATATCCCTGAATTGATTGAAATATTAGGTACAGATATGGTTTATCAATTTGGAGGAGGATGCCATGGACACCCAATGGGAACTGAAGCAGGAGCTAGAGCAATTAGACAAGCTGTTGATGCTGTTTTAGGAAATTATGAATTAAAAGAATATGCAAAAAATAATATAGAATTAGCGAAAGCTATTGAAAAATGGGGAAAAGAATAATTAATACCACCTATACCATTTCTGGATAAAATTTCTCAAAATAATTTGACACATGACTAGAAGCAAATATACCCACTTCTGTAATTAAACCGTCTATATACCTTCTACTAACAGTTTCAAATGCAGGATTTAAAATTTCAATTCCTTCAGGTGGATCTCTCCATATTTCTTGAGGGTCTCTCATTTCAATAATTTCTAATATTCCAAGATTGGTTTCTGGATTATACTTTAATAAGGGAGATGCAACATAAAGAGGTACATGTTCTTCATGAGCTACTAATGCTAATAATCTTGATCCGATTTTATTAATAATTGTACCCTCAGAGGTTATACTATCTGCTCCAATTAATATTAAATCCACCTGATAATGCCTCACAGCCCACCTCATTGCACTATCGATGATATGAATGACTTCAATCCCTGCTTTTAATAATTTTTTCGCAGTTTTTCGACCTTGTAGCCTCGGTTGTGTTTCTGTATTAATTACTTTAAAATCCTTGCCTTGTTTTTTAGCCTCTAAGAGAATGCCAGTAACTAAACTCGAATGGCAATGAGTCATCACGCTAAACTTTTGTCCTGCAGGCGGAAAACGTCTAGCACCTATTTCAGCAATTCTTTTTTTTGAATTTTGAAGCATATCATAATATAAATTCTTATATTTTTCAATTATATCAGAAGTATATTCAGCAATAATAGTCTCCTTTTCTTGTTCTAATTTACTCATGATAAATTTTAAACCATTTTTCATAGCGGGTTCAGTTGGTCGTGTATCTATTAAGATATCCCTTGCCTTATAGAGTTTATCAAAACATGCCTTAACATTTTCACACTTTAACCTTTTAGCATAATCACTTAGAAATCCAATAGCACTAATAGCTATATTACTAGCACCTTGTATCTCTAAAGATTTTATTTTTTGAGCATCTCTTAATAATTGTTCCATATTGGACTAAACCTTAAGTCTTGTTGATAATTTATTTATAGATTTGTAGAATTTAACCTTATACTAAATAGAATTAATCCTCTGAGATATCCTCTGGATCCAATTTATAATCCTCAGTATCAACCTCAACAAAGAATCGACCAACGTAACCACAAGAGCACTCATACATATCCGGTGCAAGCCAACCTGAAACATTCACAGCGTTCTTTAAATTCGGTTCTTTACATTTTGGGCAAATTCTGATTTTAACCATAATTTCAATTCCATATAATTTAATTATTTGTGCTTGATTCGATTTTTTACAAAATTTACATTCTAAGTATAATTATAATTTATTACATTTTTAATTAGATGATATAAAATTTTTAAAATGGGGATAATATGGCAGATGCAATAGTTACTAGAAGTATAGGATTAGATTTCATATATTTTGATTTAATCTTTCTATCAATATGGATCTTCTTTTTAATAAGAAAGAAGTATTGGCGTTCTATTACTTGGGGGGTGTGTGGATGGTTGATTTATATTTTTACAGATTATATATTATGGTATTTAATTACTCAGACAAGGAGTTATACTGGACCATTAGATCCATTTATATTTTTCTTATGGTTCTGCTTTTCACCAGGATTTGTCCAATTTTCTTATGTTTTTGTCATGTTTGATAAAAGAAATCGTAAAGATCTTATCTTTTTCACTTTACTTTTCTATATAGGTTGGATCTTTGTATCGTCTGGTTCTCAATTAATTCCATTAGATGATACACTTATAGAAGTTTCTAGAGATATGAATGTGGCAAATCAACGTTTTAACGAAATTATAATGGTTCTTATTAATATCGGAATCGCTCTAATTTTATATTTCAAAAAGAAATTAAGGTTAGAAGATATTTTGTACATATTTCTGATTGGAATATTAGTTGAATTTTCTTTAGAATTTAGTTTAGCAATATCAGGTATTCGTCAGGCGCAAGGGGTATGGAGTTTGGAATTGTTGATTATCAATACTCTCCTAGAATTCAATTTAGGGATTGTATTAATGTATCTACTATGGGCTCCTTTTAAAATAAGAAAATACGGTTATAATTATTTCCAAATGAGTTATAAAGATATGAAATATATAAAAACGGACTTCGATGCTGTTGCTTCCATTTGCAACAATAGATCTCTAAATAACAAACATATGAAAGAATATTCTAAGTTGTATAGCTTAAAAATGTTTTTATCGGATATACTGTACTATTGTAAGACCTACAGAACTGAAGAAATTGTGCAAGAATTAGAAAATGAAATAATAACTTATTGGAAATAAAACTTCTTTAAATTAATAAGATTTTTTTGATAACAATAAAATATTAATCTCTATTAGTATAAAAATACTATAGGCTTAAATATTCAATATAATGGTCTAAATATTCCCAAAAAACATGTCTAACCTACTATTACAAAGAAAAAGTTTACCGAATGAACCTGGCGTTTACTTGTTTCTTGACAATAAAAAAAATGTTATATATATTGGAAAGGCATTAAATCTCAGAAAGAGAGTCAATCAATATTTCACAAAAAGCCATTTTAACGATCCTTTTTATGAAGAAAAAATCAGAGAACTGGTGAAGAACATTGAACTTATTGAATATTTTGTAACTGAAAATGAGAAAGAAGCTCTACTTTTAGAAAACATCCAGATTAAAAAACATCTCCCTCGATTTAATGTGATCATGAGGGACTCTAAGACTTATCCTTGGGTCGCAATCTTTTATTCTGAAGACTTTCCAAGAATTAGGGTACTTAGGAACCCTGAAAAATATTCCCAAGATAACCTATTTTTAGGACCTTTTACAGATAAAAAAGAAATCATAAGGATTTTAAGAGATCTAAGAAAAATTTTCCCTTATTGTTCGTGTAAGAAACCGATTAAAAGGAAAAAGAGACCTTGTTTATATTATCAATTAAAACTCTGCCCTGGTCCCTGTTTTACAGAAATTACAAAAGAAGAATATGGAGAAAATATCAAAAGGATTGAATTGTTCTTAAAAGGAGAAACAAGTGAATTAAAAAAACAAATTCAGGAAAAAATGGAATCAGCAGCAAAGAACCAAAAATTTGAATTAGCTGTCTTATGGAGGGATAAATTATTAGATATTGATCATGCAACAGACCAACAGCATGTATTTTTAAATCATGATGAAAATAAGGATATCATTGGATATCACTCTGAGAATAATTATATGGCAATGGTTATAATCCATATTAGAGAAGGTAGGATTATAAATAAAAATTCTTTTAATTTTGATTTAAGAGAAAAATTAATTCATAAAGATGAGTTGTTTTCCTCTATTTTAGAACAGTATTATCAAGAATTCAAAACATTGTTACCGGATGTAATAATTATCTCTGAAGTAAATAAAAGATTTGAAATTCTTATTAAATATTTGAAGGGTTTAAAAACAGAAATATTAATAAGATCCCCAAAAGAAGATTTTGAAGAAGCCTTGATTCGTATTGCAAATAAAAATGCTAAAGTTATAGTCAATCAGAGTGTTCAAATAGAAAAGATTAAAATGGATGAAGCAGATTTTAGAGAGGAAATTTTAAAAGAAGCTAAAGAAGCATTAAATTTGCCAAAAGATCCTAGAATTATTGAAGGATTTGATATTTCTAATATCGAAGGTACTGACGCAACTGGCTCGATGGTTTATTTTTTAGATGCAAAACCATATAATAAAAACTATAGACATTTTAAAATTCGTTC
>JAEOTV010000081.1 GCA_016839635.1 Promethearchaeota archaeon
CAATCCTCTCTTTTTATTATATTTAGATGATCGAATTGTCCATATATCCCATTATAATTTACATAAGGGGGATCCATTGGAGCACCAATATTCCTACCATTAACTCTAAATAAAAGTTTTAGAGCTTCTTGAGATTGGATGCTTGCTATAACCGAACTAACTGTTTGTATTGCAGCGATCTTATTTCCGAGAATATTTTCCATTTCTTCAAATTTGTAGTCTGGACCAAAGGTAGTCTTTATATTTTGTTTCCACTCTTCGAGTTCCTCTTCGTTTAAGGTTTCTCTTTTTTCTTCGGGCAAATTTTCATTAAAGACACGTTCTCTCAATTTTTCTAATTCTATTTGTGCCAATTCCTTTAATTTGAGTACTTCATCATTTAAATTGAGATCTGGTTTATGCCCATATTTTTTTTCAAACTCTACTTCCGCTTTTATGACACAATGATTTCGATTACGTGGTAGCCCCTTTAAGGTGCATGCTGCGACAAGTTTATCATCAGCAGGAGGGATTGGTACTAAACATCTATAACAAGGAGTTTGATCTAATACTTCTGGAGCATGTTTCCAATCAAAAACCATTTCAATCTCTTTTCGAAATCTTTGAATCAGAGGTGTAATACTTTCCGCTTTGAGATATTCTATTTCTTCTTCTAATTCTTCAATTCTTTTTTGTGCTTTAAAATAATCAGGATATTCTCTTTCTGCTATTTCCCATAGTCTTGCCTGGACTAAATTCTCAATTTCTATCTCTTTATTTTTATATTTTAATTCGGATCCTTCAGGAATTACAATCTGTACATGACCTTCGAATCCTACTGTCCCACCTTCTACCATGGGTTTTTTTAGCCGAAGGCATATTTTATTCAAGTCTAGTCTAGCATTAAAATTATCTAGAGCTGCAACTACTACATCTGATTCTTCATATACTGAGATTGGTAATTTTTGAAGTTTTTCAAAATAATGATCGACCTTGAGATAAGGATTCATATCCTTCAATCTTTCTGCTGCCACTTCAGCCTTAGGACGGCCTTCATCACCAGGTTTAAAAAGCATTTGTCGTGATAAATTGGAGGTTTCAATAGTATCTAGGTCAACCAAGATCAATTTCCCAATCCCCATAAGAGCGAAATCTTTAGCTATTTCGCAACCCAAGGCACCTACACCAATTATCATTACAGTTCCCTTATCTATTACTTCTTGATCCCAACCATCAATTAATTGTTGACGGGCATACATTCGCGACTTTACAATATCCTCAGTTTTTTCAGTCATATTGAACAAATCTTATTTTTTATGATTATAATATTATTATTTCAAATTCAAAATATAAACTCTTTTAGTTCCTACCTTATTGACAAAAAGTAATTAAGATTAGTAATACTCACTTTTAAATTTGATAAAATAAAAATTAAGAAGTAATTCACTTTTTCTTCTTTTCAGCGGCATCTTTAATCATTTTTTTAAGACTATCGACTTTTTCTCTTTCTTTAGCTTCCTCTAATTTTTCTTTGAACTGTTTTTTCTCATCTTCCTTTTTCGCAATCTCATCCATGAGTTCTTGTTTAACTTTTATTAAATTTGTCATTTCTTTACGAAATTCGCTTGCTTTAGTTTTCACCTTCTTCTTTTGTTCTGATTCTGCTAATTTTTGTTCTTGCCTTCTTTCTTCTATCAAACTTATTACATTATCTGCTAAATCACTAACCTCTCCAATAGTCTCTTTTAATTCCGCTTCTTCCTTCTCTCTACGCTTCCGTTCT
Source organism: Promethearchaeota archaeon (assembly GCA_016839635.1). The sequence goes on from JAEOTV010000081.1 coordinate 1,763, forward strand.
ATAGATCTTTGGTCATCTAATTGTTCTTGAATTTTTTGGATTCTAGATTCTTCTTTAATAGCTTTTTCTTCTAATAGTCTCGTATTTTTAATTTCAGTTTCGATATATTTTATTTCTTCATTCCAACCAATTTCTTTAAATTTAGTAATAGCTGAGTTAAAATTTTCATATGCCCTCTCAAAATCATGATATGCTGCCCATTTTTTCCCTGCATCAATAAGTTTTAATCCGTCATCTCTTATTTTTTCCGTTTGTTGCCTTTTAATAACCAAATCTCTATATTGTCTTTCTTGCTCTCTTTTTAATCTCTCTTGTTCTAATCGTCTTTTTCGTGCTTCTTCTTGAAACATGGCATACTCATTTTCCCTTTGTAAGCGAGCTTGTTCCTCCAATCGTTTCTTTTCAAAAAAAATAGCTTGTTCTTGTTGCAGATCCTTGATTAATGTATCCAAATTTTTAATTTCAGGTTCCCAACCAATATTTTCTGCTAAAATATACCTAGCTTGAACATATAATGAAATTGCATCATTATAGTTAGGAGTATGTTGTTTCAAATATTTTCCAGCTTCTTCTAGTAGAGAGTATGCTGATTCTCTTACGCTCCTTTTTTCTTGTATCATTTTTTCTCGTTCTTGAAGAGCTAATTTTTGAGCTTCCTTTTTTTCTCTTTCTTGCCTCCTTCTTTCCTCAATAAGCATAGATAATGTTCTTTCTTCCTCTAGTTTCTCTAACTCTTTTTGAACTTCTAAATTTTCTAATTCAACTTTTTGATTTTTCAATCTATTGATCTTAAATATCATATTATTAATTGAATCAGTTGGAAATTGTACTTCATTTAATATTATTCCTGCTCTTCTATAGCATACTACCGCGTTATCATAATTTTGTTCTTTTAGAAATTTTTCACCTTCATCTAATATCTTGAATGCTTGTTCTTTTCTCTCTTCTAATCTTGATTTCAATTGTTCCATTTCGAGAATTTTCAAATCTTTTTGTTTTAATCGTTCCTGTTCAAACCTTAAATTTTCTGCTATTTTTTGTTGATTTTTCCATTCCTCTCGATCTTTTTGTATACTTAACTGTAAGTCTTTTTGTTTTTGTAATTGTTGTTCTCTTTTTTTCTCTTGTACTTTAAGAATTAATTCTCTTATAGAATCAGTTGGAAAGGCAATTTCATTCAATATTAATTCAGAGGCGTGATAATATTCGAGAGATTTGTCATATTGTAATTGTTTCATATAAATCTCTGCTTCTTCAAGAAGATTGAAAGCTTCCTCTTTCCTTTTTTCCATATAAGCATGGTATTCTTTTTGATTCTCAATTTCTTTCTGCTTGGCTTTTAATCTGATATCGTTTATCTTAATATTTTTCGCAATTTTTTGTTGGAATTTATATTCTTCTTGGGCTTGTTGAACTTTCAACTCTAAATTCTTTTGTTTTTCAATCAAATCTTCCTTTATTATTTCTTGGACCTTATGAATCATTTCTCTAACTGAATTAGTAGGAAACCCAATTTCATTCAACATCAATTCTGCTTGTCTATATTTTCTATTTGCATTCTCGTATTCCTTTTGATTAAAAGATTGTTCAGCATCGTTTAAAATTTCAAATGCCTCAATTTTACGAGTTTCCTTTATTTGTTTTATTTTTTCCTGTTTTTGGATTTCAATTTTTTTCGTTCTTAATCTTTTTTGTTCTCTTTGCATATAATCATAAATTTTTTTCTGAAATTGGTCTTCTTCATATTCTCGTTGCCTTATTGAATCAATTTCTAATTCATCTTTTCTTTCCAGTTCTCTTTTTCTAATTGTAATTAATTCAATATCATCTTGAAGTAGCTTTAAATAATCACTTGTCCACCCAATTTCAGTTAGTAAATTTTTAGCCTTTTGATAATTTAATAATGCGTTATCATAATTCTTCTGCTGAAGTAAATTATAACCTGTATCAATGAGTTTAAAAGCTTCCTTCTCTTTTTCTAAATATTTAGTAGTGAGTAATTCTTTCTTTTGAAATTTTTCTCTTTCTGCTAATGCTTTAATTTTTTCACTCTCCCGTAAAAGCCTAATTTTTTCCATGAAAATATTATTTTCCTTTTCCTTTTCTATTGCTTGTTTTATAGATTTTTGTTTAATCAAGTCTTTTTCTCTTTTTTTCTCCTCAATTTCTTGAATAGCTTTATTTATAATTGGGATTTCTTCAATCCATTGAATTTGAGCAAAAATATTTGCAGCACTGTAGTAAAGTTCAATCGCCTCATCAAATTTACCTGAGGAGATATAATTTTGAGCTTTTTCTAATATACTAAATGCTTCTTTCTTCCTTTTCTCACGATAAGCAAGTTCTTTTTCTCTTTCTCTAAGTGTGATTTCTTTTTTCTTTAACTCTTCACTTTGTGATTTCATTTCTGTAATAAGTTTTTCTTGAAAAGCGCTCTCTTGTTTTTCTTTTTCTATAGATGATTCTAATTCTTGTTGTTTCCTAATCTCTGCTTCTCGCTTTTTATTCTCAACAGCAATAATGGAATTTTGAATTAAATCGATTTCTTCATCCCATTGAATAGTTCTAAAAATTTTTATTGCTTTTTTATACAAATTGATTGTTTCATCATAATTTCCTAGTTCAATTTGTTTTTGAGCCTCTTCAAGCACTTTAAATGCCTTTTCTTTATCTAGTTCTTGGAGGATTCTTAATTCTTCTTCATTCTTCAGTTTCTCTTGTTTTTCTCTCATTTTGGTTTGTTCAAATTCTATTTTCTTTAGAATTTGCTCTTGAAATAATTCTTCTTCCTGTTCTCTTCTTATTTTTGTTTCAAATTCTTTAAGTTGATTTAAATCCTGCTCTCTCTTTTTCTCTTGAATTTTTGATATCATTTCTCTAATTGAACCAGTAGGGAAATTAATTTCATTTAATATTAACTCTGCATTGAGGTAATTTTCAACTGATTTATTGTATTCTCCTTGAGTTAATAGCTTTTGCGCATTATCCAATAGGTTAAACGCTTCTGACTTGCGTTTCTCCATGAATTTTACTAAATCTACTTTTTTTTGTATTTCAATTTTTTTTTCTTGTAATTTTTTCTTTTCTTTAAGCATATATTCACTAATTTTCTTTTGAAATAAGTCATCCTCTTTTTGAAGTTTTAATGAGTTCTCAAAATCCTTTTGTTTTTCTCTTTCCTTTTCTTTCTCTCTAATTTTGATTGTTTGAATTGTGTCATTTAATAGTTTTAAGTAACGTTCCTCCCATCCAATTTCTTTTAGAAGATCTATAGCTTTTGCATAATTAATTGTAGCGTTATCGAAACTCTCTTCTTCAAAGAATTTATCTGCACTTTTTATTAGATTAAATGCTTTTTGATGTTTAGCTAAATTTTGGGCAGATAATTGTTTTTGTTTTTCAAATATTTCTTTCTCTTTCAAGAGCTCTTTCTTTTCCCTTTCATTTTGATACATTACTCGTTCAATAAATGTTCTATCTTGAGCTTCTTTTCTAATTGCTTTCTGTAAAAGCTTCTGTTTATTCAATTCATCTTGTCTTTTTTTATCCTCAATTGAAAATATTGCTTCTTGGATTATTGGAATTTCTCCAGTCCATTGAATCTGAGCGAAAATATTTGCTACATTATAATAAATTTGAAGGGCATCATCAAATTTTTTTTGATAGAGGAAATCCTGAGCCTTTTCCAGTAAGTCAAAAGCTTCTTGCTTTTTTCTTTCTCGATAAGCAAGCTCTTTTTCCTTTTCTCTAAGGACTATTTCTCTTTTTACTAAATTCTGATGTTCAACGTTCATTTCTTTTGCGATACGCTCTTGAAATGCTTTTTCTTGTTTTTCATGCTCTAAATCTGCTTGGAATTTAATTTGGTTTTGAATCTCTTTTTCTTTCTTTTTATTTTCAATCTCCACTATTGCGTTTTGAATGAGATTAATTTCATTCTGCCATTGAGCATCAGCAAAGAAATTAATAGCATATTGAAGTATATCAATAGCTTTATCAAAATTACCTTCTTTAACATTATTTTGTGATTCTTCGAGTAATTTAAAACCTGCTTTTCTTCTTTCTTTACGGAATTCTGATTCTTTCTCACGTTCCATTAGTTCAATTTTCTTTTTCTTAAGTTGTTCACGTTCTTGTTGTAAATATTTTGAAATTTGCTTTTGGAACTCTTCCTCTTTTTTTTGTCTGTTAATATTGTCTTTTAATTCTTTCTGTTTAAAGATGTTCTGTTTTCTTTTTAGTTCTTCAACATCTCTTATAGATTCTTCTATTAATGGAATTTCCTCTGTCCATTGAATCTCAGCAAATAAATTCGCAGCATTTTGATAATTTAAGATTGTATTATCATAATCACCTCTATTTAAGAAATCTATAGCAGAATCTAAGAATTCAAATGCAACGTTTTTCTTTTGTTCAAATGATTTGATCTCTTCTTCACGATCTTTAATAACAATTTCTTTCTTCTTTAAGCGTTCACGTTCTTTATTGATTTGAGTAGTCAGTTGTTTCTGAAATTCTAATTCTTCTCGGTTTCTCTCTTCTAGTTTCTTTTGATCGTCATATTCTTTAGCAAGTTGCGAGTTTTTTAGCTTTTCCACGTTGGAAATTGTATTTTGAACCATAGATCTATAAGGCTCCCATCCAGGACCTAAATCTGTGAGGATTGGTAAAGCTTTATGATAAATATTTATAGCTTCGTCAAAATTTTTATCCTTTAGAATATCATCTGCTTTATCTAATATATTAAACAGATCTTCTTCTTTCCTTAAGTCACCTCTCCTTTTTTCTTCATAATCTCTTCTTTTTTTGTCTAATTCTTTTGCGGATTCGATATATTGGTCCTTTTGTTTTTTGTGTATTGAATCTTGAAGTGCATTTAAATCCCTTTGTCTTTGTTCTATTAAATGTTTAGAGATCTTTTCTTTCTTTAGTTTATTTTTAACATTTTCAATTAAATTTGAAATTGGTTGGATATATGAATCCCATTCTATCGATCGAAAAAGCTGAACTGCTTGATTTAATTTGTCGATAGCATCATCATATCTTTTTTCTCTTTCAAGTCTATTACTAATATCTATTAAATTAAAAGCTTTAAGTTGAACCTCTTCCTCATGCCTTTTCTTCGTTTCATATTCAATTAATCTTTCTTTTTTCAATTCTGCTTCTTGTTCTAATTTAACTTTCTGTTCTTCAATGTCACTTGTTAACGATACTGGCTTCTTTATTTGATGAACCTCAAGTTCTAGTTTATCTTTCTTAAGCTTTTCGATTATAATTTGAATTTTTTGAGTCTGAACATCCCAACCAATAGAATCTAATAACTCTACTGCCCGTTCATAATTCGTTATTGCATTATCTAATTTCATATCTTTTTCGAACATTTTAGCAGCATCAATATGAGCAAATGCCTCATTTTGTACATTTTCTTCATATTGTTGCTTGTTTCTAAATTTCTCCAGGACTTCTGCTTTCTCAATACTACTTTTTTGCCCAAACATGCCAACGACTTGTGGTGTCTCATCTGGAACTATTTGGGGAACTTCTTCTCTTAATTCAGTTTCTTGTTGTTGATAATGTTGATCAATTTCATGTTGCTCGGCCTCTTTTACGAGCTTATTAATCTTTACTTTTAAATTCTCTAACTGGCTTTCGGTCCAACCGGCTTCTACTAATAAATTAATAGCAGATAAGTATTGTTGAATAGAATCTTCAAAAAGACCATCAAACTCCAACTTCTTGGCTCCTTCTAATATGGTAAAAGCTTGATCCTGTAATTGTTCAATTTGTGCTTTAGTTTGAGTTCGTTGATATAGTGTTTCTTTCTGTACAAAATCTTTTAATTCCCCAATTCTATCATAAATTTCTTGAATGCGATGCATCAAATATCCACTTTGCTTAAGAAAATCAGCTGCTCTCTGATAATTTGAAATAGCTTCTTCTATATTTTTCTCTTCTTCAAACTTTTGAGCATTCTCTAGTAATTTTAAAGCTTCTTGCGCTAAATTCTCGGGATTCTCCAATTTAAACAATTCCTTTAAGTATTAATTTGAAATATAAATAACATATATTTTTCTTACTTTAATTTAACCACACTAAGTAATTAAATTTTTTATATCGTGATAATTATTTTAACTAAATTATTAAAAGGGATTAATAAGTTTTAATTTACATCAATATTGAATTCAAAATTTTAAAAAAAAAGATTAAACATTGATGAAATAAAGAAATGGAGATAAAAGATAATAGCTTCCTCATAGATTTTGAACCAATTTCAAGAAGGTTATCTGTTTCAAAAGAGAGCTCTATTTACGAAATATTGACTGAAATAAATATACCTATTAGAACTATCTGTGGAGGATTAGGAAAATGTGGAAAATGTAAAATTTTAGTTCAAAAAGGACATAAATATCTGAATTCCCCTACCAATATTGAAAGAAATCTTATATCCGAAACAGAAATTCAAAATGGATGGCGCTTAGCATGTGAAACTAGAACTAAAATAAATAATAATATACAAAAAATTGATGATAAAACACCTCAGATTAGGATTTTTCTGCCTAATCAATTATTACTTGAGGATTTTAAGATTCTTACGTCAGGTATTAGTAAAGTTATAACATTACAACCAACCATCAAAAAGCTTTATTTAGAAGTAATAAAACCATCATTAGAGGAACCGAATGCTGATTTTGAAAGAATAGAAAAAGCAATTATCCCTAAAATACAAAAGTTGAAGAAAGGTAATAAGATCGATATTGAATTTAATATTTTGAAAAAGATCCCTAATATTCTTAGAAAAAACAATCATAAGATCACATTAGTTTTATGGAATAATAGTAATATAATTGCTTGTGAGCCTGGTAATACGGTTGAGAGCAATTTTGGTATTGCTTTTGACATTGGTACTACTACAATTGTAGGGTATCTATTAAATTTGAATAATGGTAAAATTTATGCTGTTGATTCAAAATTAAATAGTCAAACCGCCTATGGGGAGGATTTGATAACAAGGTTAACTTTTATTAAAGAAAATAAAGAAAATCTTAGTAAATTAAATTCTACAATAATAAGTGATTTGAATGAGATTATTTCAAACTTATGTCAACAAGCAAATATCAAACCTTTTCATGTGTATGAAGTTGCAGTTGTAGGAAACTCTGTTATGCACCACATTTTTCTAAGTATAGATCCTGTGAACATTGGATTGAGTCCCTTTATTCCCGTTATTCAAAGAGATCTTAATGTTAAAGCAAAGGACTTGGGACTTAAGATCTCTAATCATGGGAATGTTTATGCTGCACCTGTTATTGCAGGATTTGTGGGAGCCGATACTATTGGTGTAATCCTCTCTTCAAAAATTTATAATGAAAAACCACTTACATTAGCAATAGATATTGGCACTAATGGCGAAATTATAATTGGTAATCGAGATAATTTAATTGTTGGTTCTTGTGCGGCAGGATCTGCTTTAGAGGGTGCACATATCGATGATGGAATGAGAGCTGCTGCAGGTGCTATAGATACTATTAAAATTGATCCAATAAATTTAGATGTATCTTATACCACAATCAAAAATAAGAAACCAATAGGTATATGTGGATCTGGGTTAGTTGATGGAATAGCAGAGATGTTAAAATCGAAAATTATAACAAGAAGTGGCAAAATCAATCAAGAACTAGTTGATCATGAAAGATTTATTAAAAATGATAAAAAAATAAAATTCATTATTGCTAATAAAGAAGAAACTTCTATAGATAAGGAAATTTCAATTAGTCAAAGTGATATTCGCCAAATTCAAATGGCAAAAGCAGCATTCTATTCTGGAATGAGAATTATTTTGAATCATTTAAGTAAAAATCCTCGTGTTGAGCAAATCTTCTTAGCAGGAGCTTTTGGGAATTATATTAACGCCCAAAATGCTAAATTTATAGGAATGATCCCCGACATTCCTAATGATAAAATTTTTCAAATAGGAAATGCGGCTGGGATTGGAGCACAACACTGTTTATTAAATAAGGATTTAAGAAATAAAGCGAAAACCCTTTTAAGCAAAATAAAATATGTTGAAATCGCCGTAGAAAAAAAGTTTCAAAAAGAATATGCTGAAGCAATGTATTTTCCTCACTTAAACCTTGATTTGTTTTCAAATTTACAAGAATATAAGGGTATCCCTAAAAGATAAAAAAAATAATTCTTCAATAGGTTATTTTTTTTTCTTTACACATAATATTTGATTAGCTCTTTCAGGGTGATTTCTTACAAAAATTTGCGTTATCTCAGATATAATATACCATAATATTTTTGGTTTATATCTAGGAGCGGCATATTCGCCTTTTAAATATTTTAATCCATTCATCCCTATCACCTTATAACCTCTTTGTTTCATTTCGTCAATAGTCCATCCAGATTTATGAATATTCCAAGGATTTACATCAAATTCTCCTTGAGATGTAAATCCATTAGGTGTGAATATTAAAATTTTGCTTTTTGAAATCTTCTCCATAGCGCTAATTAATTTAATTCCTTCTTCTTTTGTTAAATGTTCAATTAAATCTAGAGCAACTACACAGTCAAAGGAATTAGCTTTAAATTTTTCTTCTATTTTCAATACATCCATTTGGAGATATTCGTTATGGATCTTCTTACTTCTACTTTCTTCAATGCTTTTTTCATAGAGATCAACACCAACACTATTGAAATTATCTGAAAAATATTTTATTGGAGAATTTGCCCCACATCCAAGATCTAGAAGAGTTTTACATGGAAGTATAGCATTTTCCAATTCCGTTCGTAAATTAGGGAAAATTTTAAAATTTGTTTGTAAATATAATTCTTTTAAAAAATTAATTCCATACATTACATTTTAAAGAATTTTAGGTATAATTAAATTTTATTTTTTCAAATAATTTTTCAAATCAAAGAAGATATATATTTTAGATAGATTACTATATAAATAAATTAAAAATGATAATAGTTTAAAAGAAAAATATTTAAACTTTTAATTTATTAAATCTTTAAATTATCTTATATACATAACTTAAAAATATAAAACGACATGAGTGAAGCTTTATGTCAAGTTTCAAATTAAAAGTATTATTGA
>JAEOTV010000267.1 GCA_016839635.1 Promethearchaeota archaeon
ACTTTTTATCTACGCCTTTAATATAAGCAAATCTAACATTTTCTTTTGTTGCCTCATCATCAATAGATTCCTTAAGCGCCTTTAAAGTAAAATTTACAAGTTCATCAAAAGTCATATTCTCATTATAGTTTTCAATCAAATATTCTCTGGCACTCGCTTCTCCAGTCCCAATAGCATATGCCTTGAATGGACGGTAAATTCCACTTGGTGATGTTGTGTAAATCTGAGTGCCACTAGCGTCGATTGCGATAAAAAACAACGCACATCCCCATGGTCTCACGCCTCCAAACTGCGTATATTGCTGCTTTAAGTCAGCAACTGCTTTAGCTAACATATTAAGGCGCACAGGCTCATCATATGTTAATCTAAATGATTGAGCTTGAACCCTTGCATAGTTAATCAGTGCTCTTGAGTCTGCATGTAGTCCTGAGATAGCGACTCCAATATGTTCATCTACTTGAAATAGCTTGTCTATTGAATTAGCATCCATCAAAATAGAAGCAACCTTAATCTGTGCTGCTAAACAAACATCTTCTTTTGATTTGACAGCTACAGCGAGCGTACCTCGTCTAACTGCTTCTAATGCATACTCTACTTGGAATAAACGTCCTTCTGGGCTAAAGACAGTTAACGCACGATCATAAGCCCTACCTGCTGCTCCAAACATTTAGTTTACCTAATATTATTTGATTTTATACTTCTAAAATATACAACTAAATTTTAATTTATGGTTTATAACAAATAAAAAGCTATATCTTTTTAGTATTCTCTAAAATAGCCTTAGTTAAATCTTTAAAAACAGGCTCAACATGAACATCTTCTTTAGCACTTGTTTCAAGGTAGGCTATTGAGTTGAGTTCTTGTCTTAATGCTTCCCCTTCTCCCGTTCCAACTTCTCTTTGTCCCTGTTCTGCTAAATCTATTTTATTTCCTACTAAAATGGATGGTTTGCTATCCCCGATTACTTTTTCTACTTCAGCCTTCCAATTTAAGATATTTTGAAATGAACTTCTTCGGGTAAGATCAAATGTATACACGGTTGCACTACTCCCACGATAAAAAGGTGGACGTACAAAGCTGAAATGCTTCTGTCCAGCAAGGTCCCATAATTGAAGTTTTATTAGAAAGTTCGGATAATCTTCTAGGTCAACCTGCTTTGTCGAAAAGTTAGATCCAATTGTCATGATATAATTTTCTTTAAATGTGTTCTCACAGTAGCGGAGGACCATAGATGTTTTCCCTACACCTCCATCTCCAACAACACATATCTTATAAATGAAACTTTTTGTTGCTGCCATTTGCTATTGCACCATATTATATAAGAAGAATTTCTAAATTAAAATTTACTTGGCTAAAAACTTAATACCTTACGTGAAATTTGATCTTTCTTAATTTTTTTTATAATATTATATTATATTCAATAAATAAAAATAATCGTTATTAATTTTTTTTTGTGATACAGAATTTTAGTACTATACACTTATGATTGATTCAGATCAGATATCAATCTTGATTAATCTGATTTTTTTCTAAGATATAATCTCAATTTCCAATAAAAGATGGATCCCTCTTTTCTTTTAAAGCTTTCAAAGATTCTTCAAAATCCTTACTTCGAATTGCTTTGGTCCACATTTTATTTTCTAAATCTAGTTGGGTCTCTACTATATTCCTAAAATAAGTATGCATTGCATTTTTCATTAGTTTAATTGATAGAGATGGTCCTTGAGGCGGAATAAGTCTTAAGGCTTGTTTCCTTGCAAAAGGCATTAATTCTGCTTTTGATAATACTTTAGTAACAAGGCCTAATTTTTCAGCATCTTGTGCGGTCATCCGATCTCCAAAATAGAACAGTTCTTTGGCTTTATTAAATCCTATCATTAATGGTAAAAGAACTGTAGTTGCAAAATCTGGAATAACTGCCCTTTTTATAAAAAATAATGCCCACCATGCGTCTTCAGCCATATAAACTAAATCTGAACAAATTACAGGGAGTGTAAATCCCCCACCCACAGCAAAACCATTAATTACTGATATTACCGGCTTTGAAAAATCCCAAAACTTAAGACACAATTTTTTTGATGCCATATCTCTCAAATCAATCTCTGTTCTATACTTTTCGGGTATTTCCTTCAAGATATCAACAGAAAAATATCCTCCTGAAGAAAAAGCTCCCGCCTCTTCACACCCTGTTAATATCATAACTTTAACTTGGTTATCATTTTCCGCATGATCTACAGCATAGCAGAGTTCTAAAAGCCCTAATGGTGAAAGAGCATTTTTTTTGGAAGGCCAGTTTAGGGTTACAGTTAAAATTCCGTTTTCTTCTTTTTCATATTTAATTTGTTTAAATTCTTCAACAAGCATTAATACAATAAAATCATAAGATAATAAAATATTTTATAAGGCGATATAATCATTATTTTAATTTTTCAACTTTACAAACCAGATATGTGAATAAATGAATTTAATTGAAGAAAAATTTGAAAAATTAGCAAAGTTAATCCTTACCTCAAATAATATAGTAGCATTAACAGGAGCAGGGATGTCGACTGAAAGTGGCATATCTGATTTCCGATCACCCGGTTCTGGCTTATGGGAAAAGGTAGATCCGTATGAATTCGCATCAATTCATTCCTATATAGCCAATACAGGTAAAAATTTAGAATTTATGTTAGAAACGGGAAGACAGATTTTTAGTGCACGACCAAATAAAGGACATAAAGCTTTAACAAGGCTTCAAAAACTTGGAAAACTAAAAGGAGTACTTACTCAAAATATAGATAGGTTACATCATAAAGCTAAAACTAAGAATATTGTAGAATTTCATGGAAATGCTTATGAGGCAAGGTGTATGACATGTGGGAAAATTTATGAAATAACCTATATGGTTAATCAAGTAATGCAAGGAAAATCATCACCAGTTTGTGAAAAATGTAGAGGAATGCTTAAACCAAACGCCATTTTTTTTGGTGAAGCACTTGAGTCTCAAACACTTGAAGCTGCAGATAAAATGCTTGAAGAATGCGATTTATTACTAGTATTAGGTTCGTCTCTAGTTGTTTCTCCTGTAGCTTGGTATCCATCTCAAGTATTATCTACTGGAGCAAAATTAGCTATTATAAATATTCAAGATACTAATATGGATTCAGTTGCAGAAGTCGTAATCCATGAAAAAATCGGGGATGTGTTTCCAAATGTTGTTTCTTTAGTTGAAAGTTATATATTAAAAAAATAAGAAAAAAATAGTTAAATAGAAATCAGCTGGATTAGCCAGATCTTAGAACCTTCTTGTCAATCTTCCCAACAACCGTTAAAGGAAGCTCCTCAGAAAATTCTATTAATTTGGGAACTTCATATGGGGCTAAGCTATCTTTAGAGAAATTTATTATATCTTCCTTTAATGCTTCTTTATTTCCATCGAATTCATAATCTGGGGAGATTTGGACGAATGCTTTTACAATTTCGGACCCAGGTCTATCAGGGTTAGGGACTCCAATTAATGCGACCATTCCAATTGCTGGATGTTTTGCAAGAGTATCTTCAACTTTTGCTGAAAAGACTTTAAATCCTCCAACTATTATCATATCCTTGGTAC
>JAEOTV010000268.1 GCA_016839635.1 Promethearchaeota archaeon
AGTAGTAATATTATATCCGTTCAAATTAGCACTCCCAATTCCTCCAAAAAGTAAGAGAAAATAGAAAAAGTATCCTGTGATAATAGTTGATTTAACTTTCTTTATCGAATTTAGAAAACTTGATACTTTTTCTTTAAAAAAAATAGGTTTAGTGCTAATATTTTGGTTGGGGACAATTTTAGGTTCAAAAGAGTAACTAATTCCTAGCATATCTACAAGTTCTTGCCCCTCTTGTAAAAGTTGAATATCTTCACTAATTCCTCCTTCAAACCAATTAAACAAGATGCAATCTTCAAATAGTTCTGTGTTCTGGTTATATTTCCAACTTGGTATATAACCATGAGGGCGCAAACCAAAGTCGTGGAATAACTTTTGATGAGAAGGTTCATAAGCAGAGATAAATGCCTCACAATACCGGATATCTAACTTTTTCCCATAATTTAAAAATTCACTAATAAAAATATATAGTTCTTCTAAACAATCTACTTTATAGTGAGTTTTTTCAAAATTTTGAACTGTGGGAGTATATAAAAACTCGAAATAAGAATCCGAATCTTTAAAAGAGAATTTAATAGTTTCATAGCCAAATCTATCCATTGATATTGATTTCTGGAGGGATCTTTGTAGAAATCTGGTTTTATGTTTATTTAATTTGAGATTATCAATGTTTTTTATTTTATATGGGCCTAAATTGTACTTTTTATCAGAATATATAAATCCATTCAGAGTTTCTGGTAAGAATTCCGGTGTTTCCTTACTTCGCATTATTGTTAAGGACCGCTCATCATAACTAAGAATCAACAAATCAGACTCAACTTTGTTATAGAAAACATCTTTACAAGGATAAAATCCAATTGGTTTGAAACCTAATGCACTAAGAAAAAATTGGGATTTAGAATGGGCAGTTCGACATTCTCCATACCACCTAAAAATTTTATTGTAATATTTTTTATACATCGCAATAATCGATCCCATAGCCATCTTCATTATATCGAGTTTCCCTAGGAATTTCTTTTTCAAATTAAAGCCCCGAATATTTCCCATCTTTTTATTGAAGTCAAGCATAAATGTAAAACACCCAACAATTTCATGATCTACTGTCTCAAAAATTAACCATTCAACATTAGGGCTACCCAACATCTTCAGAATTTCCTCTCTATCCTCCATTTCTTTATAAGGATAAGTGTCATCATAAACATCTTTGTAGATAAAGATGATTTCTTCGATATCTTCAGGTGTAGCCCGTCTAATCATAGGATTAATTCTTTTCTTATCACTTCTCCCTTTGATTTCAAAATTACTACATGTACCTGTCTCAAAATCGTTTTTAACAATTTCTTGAAATGATTGAAGAAACTGTTGTGTAAAATTCATAAACATATCATTATAGGAAACAACTGAGGATGTAGTATATTCTTCAGATAACATAGCGTTCTACTTTTTTTATAATTGCCATTTTTAAGGTTTTTATAATGAATTAATAAAGATTTTTGCGGGTATATTTAAATAAAAATGAGGAAAAAGGTAGGTTTTTTTTTCCTTTATATATGAACTGGAAAATAGACAAAAAATAGAGAAGAATTTAGGGATTTATCTTTAATTTATGCTTTAATTTTGCTTGGATATTTTGAATTCGTTTCCCAACTTCTTGAAAAAAATCGTTTTTTTCAAATAAATCTTGCTCTAATTGGAGGTTATTTGGACTCTCCGTATATTTATCTAATGATGTTGCTATTGTTAACTGTCTATGATAGAAATTAAATAATTTTACTATTTCCTGCACAGCATTTAATCTGAACTCGATAATTTGTTCCTTTACTACTTTTGGTGCGAGATTACCTTTACTCAAACTACTAATCGAACTTTTTAATACATTTAGATTGTTCTCATCAAAGAGAATACTTTCGATTTGGTAGTATAAATTTTTGTTTTCTTCTACCATAATTTCACTTTCCATAAAGATAATTATACATTTTCGCTAAGAACTGGAAGATGTGGTGATATACATCTTCCGTTATTTCTTTTATATTGTTAATATTGAAATTGGTATTATCACATTTTTCGTAATAATTCTGGAGTTCAAGTTTTGTAAAGGGAAATCCTTCCGAATCTGTTAATAGGGAGATAAATTGTTCAATTTCATCGGAAGATATTGCGTGATCAGTATTATAAAAGTGTCTATGAACTGATTCTAAAAACCTTCTTATAAGCCCTCTTTCCAATTTTGCTGCATTTTCAAAATTTTTATCTTCAATAAATTTATCAATTTTGAATACCTCATAATTGAAGTCG
>JAEOTV010000269.1 GCA_016839635.1 Promethearchaeota archaeon
CAATTGCTAAAAATCATTTCAAAGTATAATGAAATAAGTTTAGCAATTCTAATTAAAAAAGTTACAGGATTTGAGAAAGCTCTAAATAGAATAATAGATCGAGAAATTATTTTAAAAGTACTTGAAAAATATATTCAAAGAGGAATTATCACTAAACAATATTTAAAATTTGATGAAGAATTTTCTTCTATAAAAAATTCTAATTTAATTGAAAAGGTGGAAATATCTAAATGAAATTTTTTAGTCGAAAATCTACAGATTCAACTGGAGATTTTCTTAATAAAACAATTATTGGACTTGGTTATGGTATAATTAAAACAAGAGATCTCATTCTTAATAAAGAGATGGGAATTTCAACTCAAGATGCGATGGATTCACTAAGTATATGGATTGGAAGAGAATTAATGAAAACAATGCTAGATCAAAAGATAGTAAAAGTGAGAGATAGTGATGAAAAATTAATTAACTCTTTAATGAATGTTATCAATCTTGCTGAAGAACTAGATGTTGATGTGGATGATGAAAAAGTTAAATTAGTCGTTCAAAAGTGCCTTATTTGTCCCAAAAGAGTAGGAGGCTATGATTTAGAAGGAAATACAGCGTGTCCTGTAGGTGGTATCTTAACAGGAGCAATTTCATATGCCAGAGGCATTGATCCTCACGTAACTAAAAATCGTCTTCAAGCTGCCGAAATATGCCATATTGATATGGATTTCACCATCTAATTCAATTTTTTTTATCTCAAAAAATAGTAGTTTTAATTTAGTAAACAGGATTAAATGATTTTTGCAACTTCAAAGACCAAAAAAGCAAATTAAAGAATTAAATAGAACAAAAACTATATTATTTATTAATTAAAAAAAGAGAAACAACATTGAAATGAATAAATTGTCAATATTAGAAGATTTACTTGATCTTTTCCTGAATGAAGTCCCAGATTTGCTAGCTGCATTAGTCATTGATTTAGATGGTTTTATTATTGCTAAAAAATCTATAAAAGAATTTGATGATCAATTAATAGCAGCGATTACCTCAATGCTTACAAAGAATTTAAGTCAGATTAAGCGCTATACAACAACAGAATTAAGCAGTGGTTCTCTTGATATTAATGAATTCAGACTATTTTATATCGAATTAGGTGAATCTACTAATGCTTTATTTGTTTTAGTTGGCAACCCTTATTCTAATTTAGATAGATTCATTCCATATGCTCATATAGTAGCAGATAAAATGCCTTTAATACTGAATAATCAAGAAATATCCTTCGATCTGCCAAAAATAGATAAAGATGGCAAATTAGTATTGAATCCCAATAGCTTAAAAGTACTTATAATTGGTTCTGAAGGAGTTGGCAAAAGTACATTAGTAGAGACATGCAATAAAGGACGGTTTAAGGCAATATATCACCCTACCCTTGGTGTCTCTTTTATAGAAAAGGAATTACAACTTACTCCTGAAAAAAAAAGAATTCTTAGTATTTTTGATTTAGGAGGTTTAAAAAGTTTTGCAAAAGTACGAAGGTATTATTATCAATATACTGATGTGGTTCTAATTTTATTCGATTATTCAAGAATCGAAACTTTTAACGAACTTAAGGATTGGGTTGAAGAAGCATGTCAATTTGTTAATGAAGAGACTACTTCTTTTATGATTATTGGAAATAAAATTGATCTAGTCAATAATAGGTTTGAAATTCATAGCCAAGCATTAGATTTTACGGAAAATCATAACTTTTCTTTTCATGAAATTTCTGCTCTAACTGGTGAAGGAATTGATGAGTTATTAAATAATTTACATATGAAAGTATCTCATGACGTAAGTAAAACAATAGATACAACTCCTATAACTACAGACTTTTTTAAGGATTTATCTGAAGATGAAAAAATACTTTTTATCTGTAAAATTGACTGCGTTTCATTAGAAGATCTAAAAATCCCCGATCCTGTAGAAAGATTTATTATATTCAATATTTCTAAACATAAAGAGATTAGTTTAGCAGTCTTGCTTGAAAAGTTAACTCCTGTAGAAAAAGCTTTGGGTAGAAAAATTGAAAGAGAGATAGTATTAAAAATTGTAGATAAATATACTCAAAAAGGACAAATAATACAACGATCTTTAAAACATAAAGAGAATTTTAATTCATTAGACTTATCAAAAATAATTCAAAGAGGGAATCTTTAGCCGAAATTTTTCTTTCTTTCTAATTATTGTTGTTTTGTTAAAACTTGTTTAAATTGGTTCAACTCTCCTTAAAAAATTCTTATCAATTGAATCTTTATAGGAATCATAGAAAACAGAGGAATATTTTTGGTAAAAATCCTTCTTTTTGTTCATAGTAAAATCTTTCTCTTTTATTTCTAGCTTTCCACTTGACCAAAAAATTGAACCGTTAAGATCAAGATTAAATTCATTTTGCTTTTTAACAATTA
>JAEOTV010000051.1 GCA_016839635.1 Promethearchaeota archaeon
ACTTTCTCTTGTGAATCTAACACGAGAATAATTCCATCCACCGCTCGTAAGGTGATCGGCCTTGTTATCAAATAGAAATCTTGACCTGTAGTTGTATAAATATGAAGTTTCAATTTCCACTCTTCATTTTGAAATGTAACTGTTCCATAATCAAAAAAAAGAGTTCTTTTTACTGTACTTTCAATACTATGTAATACATCATTTTTACCAAAATGAGAGAATAAAGCCTTAATAGAAGTAGTCTTACCAGAATAAGCTGGGCCAAAATATACGATTTTAATCGAAATAGTTTTATCACAATGGTCTATGATCATGAATATAGTTCTAAAAGTACATTTTTAAAATCCAATTTTTTAAACTGATCACATAAGATTCTTATATACAAAGAAAAGTTCTCTAATAATTACAAAATAAGCGCTCATTCCTTAAGTCGGAATATTAAGATAATTAGATTATTAATATCAAAAGATTTATATATATTATTATATCTGAATATATATAAAAATATATAGAAAAAGTTTAATATAAAATTAAAAAGGTAATCGTATGGGAAAAAGATTTGGATATTATAAGATACAAGCACACATCAACGAAGTATGGGAAAAAACCTTAGCTTTTTGTCAACAACATAAAGGTAAGATACGTGACCAATTTATTTCTTCTAATACTCTATTTCGTGAACTTAAAGTGAAACATAATGGATCGATACGTCCTTATGGATCAACTTTTAGTGAAACTTATGAAATGACATTAGGTTATCAACCCGTTGAAAAATTTACATATATTAGTGTTAAAATAAAATTCATTACTAGTAGAGGATTTTCAGGCAAAATACCAGAAGAAATAATGAATAAGTGGGCTACCAAAATTGGAATTGAACCAATGAAATTAGCCCGTAAAGAGGATCTAGCCTTTATTGAAAAATTTAATGAAATTTGTAGTCTAACAGGAAGAGAAAATACTGATCAACCAATAAACTTTTGTCCAACATGTGGTAATCCAACTTCATTCTATATTACCGTATGTGGAGAATGTGGAACAGAATTGAAGGAATAGCTTTTAATTTAGTTTTTGTATTTCTTTCTTTTTTCTTATTATTATTTGATATTGTCAAATATTTAGTTGACTTTATCAAATTTTAAATTGTTAAACATCTTATTAGATCTTGATCTAATAATGAAAACAAATCTAGAGAGAATAAGAAAAATAAGAAGTTTCAATCGTTTCTACACTAATTTACTCGGACTTTTAGATAAAACCCTATTAAAGAGTATGTTTTCTTTAACTGAAGTGAGAATCATGTTCGAACTTAACCATCTATCAACTTCAACTGCGAGTGAGATTGTCAAATTGCTTAACTTGGATCCAGCTTATCTTAGCCGAATATTAAGCAATTTTGAAAAGAAAGATATCATTCAAAAAGAGCGATCGGGAAAGGATATGCGTAAACAATTACTTACATTGACTCCCAAAGGAAAAAAAATAATTTCAGAACTACAAGAAAAAGCTAGTGAGCAAATTAAGACACTCCTGGATGATGTAACAGACATAGATCAAAATCGACTTGTTATAGCAATGAATACTATTGAAAGAATTTTTCAAGGTGAAAAAGAGAAGACAATGTTTTATAATATACGATCTCACAAACCAGGTGATATTGGATATATTACATATCGACATGGAGTAGTTTATGCAAATGAATATCAGCTTGATGAAACATTCGAAGCTTACGTAGCTAAATATATGGCACAATTTGTTGAAAACTATGATCCCGCCAAAGAAAATATGTGGGTAGTTGAGAATGAAGCTGAGATCATTGGGTCAGTTGCCATTGTGAAATTAGACGAAAAAACTGCTCAACTACGTTGGCTTCTTGTTGAACCTCATGAACGAAATAAAAGAATTGGCAGTAAATTAGTAACAGACGCAATTTCTTTTTGTAAGCAACGGGGATATCAAAAAATAGTTTTAGGGACATTTAGCGACCTTTTATTCGCTCGGTACCTATATGAAAAGAATGGATTTCGGATAATTGAATCTAAAAGTCATCATATATGGGGACAAGATTTAACGGAAGAACAATGGGAATTAGACCTAATATAAGAATAAAAGCTAAATATTAAGAAAGAGAATCAATCTGATTTTTATTTTCTACTAATTCATAACCACATATTTCACAGAATCTTTGGTTTCCGTATAAAATAACCTTTCCACAATTATTACATTTACTAATATCTTCTTTTAGATACATTTCTCTATGAAATTGTAATTTTAGATTATTCATTAAACGTGCAAATATCATCAAATATTTCTTATTCATACTTAGTGGAGGTATCCCAATATAACCCTTTTTCAATAGTACAAATAATTCTGTACCATTTCCTTTATCTTGAAGTTTAATCATAATTTTTACGGGTAAGATAGAAGGTTCTGTAAGAATACTTTTGGTGTGAGCTTTAAATCTGGAACCATACATACCAGATATTACTTTATTATTCATTTCTTTTATCTTAATTTGATTTTGGTCCACAAAATCCATAATTCTTTGATAAACCTCATTTTTAGGTAGGTCTGTAACTATTGTATCTTTCAATTCTAGTTTTTTCAATTTAATAACTCCCTATTATCTTATATCTTCTTTAAATAAAAGGTATAATTTACGACTAATTAATGAAATGGAGTCCAGTTATTAATTTGGTTTCATTTTTTGATTAAAAGATATTAAAACTTGATTGAAAACTAATATACTTTAAATACAAGCAATCAAGTGTAGAGTATATATCAACATTTTTTGGATTTATTTATTCTTAATGAAATTAATATAGTAAAATCATCGCTAAAGATTACCATGATTAAAGTAGCCCGAATTAAAAGGAATCTGAAAAATTTTGCTTTTCCTAGATTATCTGGAACGGAATTTGAACTTAAAGCTTTCAATAGAGTAAAACAAGAAGTAGAAAATCTGAATTTGGGATATGAAGTCCAAAATTTTACCTTTAGTTCTTTTTATTCGAGATTATATCCTAAAATAGCATTTTTATCCGTTTCATTAATATTATTACTGCAATTCCTCACAATATCAGTAATTATATTTGTGATTTTATTAATAATATTATTTGGTATAGTGATTACGTCTTTTATATTGACGAGAAAACCCGAAAAAATTCGTTTCTTACCAAAATTCAACTCACAGAATCTATTAGTAAAGATTAAATCTGTATCTAATGATGTGAATAATAATGACAGAATCGCATTGTTTATGAGTCATTTGGATTCCAAAGGACAGAGATTTAAGATTAAAACTAGGATAAGAATAATTAAACTTTGGGTTTACACCATAATTATTCTAGCTGTCATTATAATCTTTAAAAATTTGACAAATTTTGGATTTAAATTGATATTTTATATTATCGGACTATTACCTTTGATATTAAACATGTTCGCATCCATTTTAATACTACTTAATACTACAGATAATAGTTCTGATGGTGCTATTGATAATGCTTCAGGTATAGTGTGCAATTTAGAAATGCTAAACTATTATAATATTCCTGAAAACAGATTAACAAATTATAACGTGTGGTTCCTATTTACTGGAGCTGAAGAATGCGGAACAATGGGTATTAGGCATTTCTATAATAATTTGGAAAATTTTGATCCTGACAAATCAATAATATTTAATTTTGAATCCGTCACTAGTTTTATTGTTCTATTTCCAGGAGGCGAAGGCAATCACATAAAGGATATTAATAATCTACTTTTGAATAACAATAGAAGGCTTACAATCAAAAATCATACTGCAAAAAGAATTTTCGGTACTCATTCTGATGGAGGTTTTTTAGGAGATAGGGGTCTTCAAGGATTTGGAATTGGTGGAGCGGGAGCACATACTTATATGCATTCTCCTAATGATACTATCGACAAAGTCAATACGACGATTATAAAAAGACTATGTTTGGTTCTTACAGATACTTTAAATGAGCATGATTCCACATTTTTTAAATAGATGACTTTATTTAAATTTATATGAGAGTTTATAGACGAAAAATGAAGATTAATATGTCTTTTTTGTCATCTTAATATTAGAAATGACAGATATTTTGTTAAAAAATGTTCAATGTTCATGTGGGCAAGTTAATCGGATAATCTATTTCGCAAGTTTTAATGCTGGTTACTTAGATCATCCCTCAATTCAACAATTATTAGCAAAAAGCTATGCTACCGGTAAATGTAAGACTTGTGATAAGATTGTACAAGCATCTGTTAGTGTCCTGATTAATGGACCTGAAGGCATGGTTTGGGTAACAAGTACAGATGATCCAGAGAACATTGAGAACATTCTAAGGAATAAAGGATTTTCTTATAGAGAACCAATTCAAATTAGTTCTTCTCGTAGTGCTACAATTCAACCACCTCCCCCTCTCAAGCTTAATGAGTTACCTAAAGATAAAAAAGAGCAAATACAACAAAAGAACCTAAGTGAAAGTGATAAGAAGAAATTAGAAGAATATCTTATTAAAAAAAGGAAAAGGAAATTAATAAGATTCTAAGAATTATTTATTTTACTTTATGGGAAAGTTTGTGAACAATCCACCATTTATCATTGATTTTCATAAGATTAAAGTAATCTATATATCCAACTTCCTCACATTCTATTCTTAGTTTTACCGCAGCATTTCTACCTGTAACATCAATATTATAAAATTCAGTAGTCCAATTTAGGTCTTTGTTCACCTTTTCTGGATCATACCACGACATATACTCCTCTTTATCAACGATTCTCAGTTGCTTCTTTTCATCAAATAGAAAAAATTTCCAGTCATCATGTAAGATGTTTTTGTATAGTTCAGGATCACTCCTAACGTGTCCTTCATGGTAATATTCCAGAATAGCCTTTTTTATAGCTTTTTTTTCAATTTCTTCATTATTTTTTAATTGATTATTCAACATTATGTTTATTTTATTGAGTTTATAAAATCCTAGAATATATACCTCATTATAAAGTTAGTATTATCATTTTCAAATATTATAGAAATAATGAGCTAAATTAGAAATTAAAAATTATAATTGTTTAAATATGAGAGTTTAAAATCAATAATAATATAGAACTGTTGATTAACTCAATATGTAGGAGAATGTAGAGGGATAAAAGAAAAATGATAAATTTATTGAAGGATAAAGTTGGAATAAAATATTGCGCTTGGTGTCATAAAACTGTTGAGTTAGAAACATCCATCGTTATTTTAGAGGTTAAAACAGTACCTGTTAATCTATTCTTTTTTCACATGGAACACTTTAAAGAACTTTTGAATTGTCTGGAGACTTATGCAATGGATAAAGAAAGTGGTATTTTAGATAATTTCTTGAAATTGAATATTGATGGGCTTAGAGATGAAAAGATTGCAGCGGAACAATTAGGGATAGAATTTGAATTTAGAAAGGATTTGAATGAAGTAGTCAATTTAAAGATATATGATAAACTAAAAGAGGCAATTTCAAGAATGTTTACCTGTCCTGTTTTTGAGGATATACGTAGTTTTGAAGATTGCCTAGAGTGTATAGATTCAAACTTCTTCAAACTTTGTTCAAAAAGATTTGTATTCTCAATTAGACCTGAAATGGAAAAATACAAGAAAGTAATGACGGAAATTTGATCTAGCTGATTTCTAATCACATTATTTCTTTACTTAAAATACTAATTGGGGCTTCCATAACAGGACTTTCTACTATTACAACCATTTTTTTGACTCCTAAATTTTCAACTTCTTGTATTTTTTCTTGAATATCTCTAATATTACCCATGAATTGATACTTCATATTGGATTTAAAGATTCCTTTCTCTTTTCGAATTCTTTCAAGCGTTTCTTGACTATCTAGTATTGTTATATTTGTATAAATCGAGATCTCGAACTCCGTAGGATCTCGATGGTATTTCTTTAATTTTTCATTAATCGTAGAAATACTTTCTCTGAATTTTTTTTGATCTCGAGGGACAATATATGCAAGATTTACTCCATCTGCTTCTCTACACGCAATATCGATCATTCTCTTACCGTTATTAGTTCCTACAACAATCTGCGGGTAAGGTTTCTGAACTGATTTCGGAAAATTCATATGTTTCTCTAGTTTCCAAAATTTTCCTTCAAAGTTAGTCTCATCTTCCGTAAATATCTTCTTATAAATAATAAGTGATTCTTCTATCTCATCAACTCTTCTTTTTGCTGAGTGAAATGGATAACCATATGCCTCGTATTCACCTCTAAACCACCCCGCCCCTAACCACAGTAAAATCCGACCATTAGAAATATGATCTAAACTCAATATTACTTTTGCTAAATAAGCGGGATTACGAAAAGAATTACACATAACAATATGACCTAGTTTTATCCTGTGTGTTTCCGTCGCTAAAGCAGCCAATAGTGTGTTAGATTCTAAAAAAGGCTTTTTTTTCCTTTTTATATCTCCGAAACGAAAGAAATGATCAGTTACATGGACAGATTCAAAGCCTAATCTTTCAACTTTTACTGTTAAGTCTCTAATTTCAGAATATGTATGATTTGATGGATCTCTTACCACATACCCAAATCTCATAGTCTTAAAAAAAAACCTCATAATATTAAGTCTTTCCTTTTTCTTCGAAATATTTCACCTTAACTTCAAAAATTATGTTTAAATGAGAACAAAACATAATTTAATATTATGAAGTTTGTAGATCTTTCAATTCCAATTATAAATACGGATGAGATGCTCTTCGATATCCCAAAAACTCAACCAAAAATCACATATTTTGACCATGAAGTGGGTGGAAAAGAAATGAGTGGTTTGTTCATGAAACTTGATCCTGAACAACACTTACCTAATGGAAAAGGATGGGCGACAGAAACAATAAATTTGAATACTCATAGTGGAACACATATGGATGCCCCTTGGCATTTTGCTCCTATACAGGATAAAGAAATTGGAGAAAAGAATGCAATGACGATTGACGAATTCCCCTTGGAATGGGGAATAGGTCCTCTTATTGTTTTGGATTGTACTGAATTTGAAGATGGTCATGTAATGGACGTTGAGGATATTAAGAATAAATTAAAGGATATTAATCATAAATTGCGAGGCGGAGATATTTTATGTATCTATACAAACGCGTCTAAATATGCAGGAACTAAAGAATATACAAGCCGAGGAGCAGGAGTAGGAAGAGATGCAACCTTACTTATCATTAGACAAGGAGTCCATGTTGTAGGAACGGACGCTTGGAGTTGGGATGCCCCATTTGTATTCACCTCGAATAAATGGAAAAAAACAATAAAAGCTAAAGAACCAAATCCATCCATTATTTGGGAAGGTCATTTTGCCGGTATTCAATTAGGATATTTTCAAATGGAGAAACTCGCAAATTTAGATAAGGTTCCTCCTGTAGGTGCCACAATTTATTGCTTTCCAATAAAAATTGCTCGAGCCAGCGCGGGATGGGTTCGCGCGGTAGCAACGATTCCAGAGTGAAAATAATATACTAGCTTTTGCATTTTTTTCCAAAAGATAAAAGAAAGATTGTTAAAAAAACTATAAGATAGTCTTGATTTTTTTCACCAATGATTATTTTTTACTGATTTTGCCGCCATGATAATGTAATTTGTATACTTCCTCCCCCTTGAAGAAGATTTTTTCAATACCACTGAAACTTTCAACATTTCCTTCACTCTTATCAACATATTCAAAATTTCCTTCTATATAGTTACGCGGTCCACGATAGGGTCTATCCTTTCTAACTAATCCCATCGCTTTTTGTAAAAACTTATAGACTTCAATTGCTGGAATTTGATATTCCATTACTCCTCCGTAATAGTTCATTCCCCAGATAAACTCTCCATTATCAAAAACAACTTCTTCACCAATGAAAGGATTGAATCCATAATATCTATCACGGTATTGAAAGTTTCCCTCTGAATATTCTAGCTCTTTACACCCATCCTGAAGAATTCTTTCACCGCGTTCGCCAATACTTGCATAAGTTTTAGTTTTAGCCTTAACAAGAAAATTACTCAATTCCATACATAACTTAAAATTTCGATTTATATAAATTTTACAAAATGCCGTACCTCAATATGATAACGATCTCTGGGTAATGATGAGATATAATAAATAATACACAATTCCTAAACGAGAATGATAGACTAATTTCTTGTGTGAATTGAATTATTTATCTCTTGTATAAAATGAAAATTACAAATGTCATCTCCTAAACCCATAAATTTTTTCCTTTCAATTTCTATTTTTGGGTTGAATTCGTTAATAATTACATTATAAATAGGAATACACATCTCCTTACAGATTAAAGGGATTTTGGATTGCTGTTCGGGATTTCTATCCATTATTGATGTATAGGGGCATTCAGTTATATCAATGATCGCTTCTGTTTCAGAAATTCGATTAAGCTGATATTTCCATTTTTCTATTGACCATCGAAAGGTAAGCAACTCAATTAA